>NZ_BAAGZJ010000023.1:0-92260 GCF_054778635.1 Nocardiopsis nanhaiensis | reverse complement strand
TGGCCCGCCAACGCATCAATGTGCTGTTCGCGATGCTGCGGGACGGGACCTTCTACCAATCACGCACGCCAGCGGTCGATCTGGCCGCGTGAAGGGCTTGACGAAAAACATAGAGGCACCCTTTCCCAATAGCCGCCAACCCGCCGTCGTAGCGGAGCGGGTCAAGGTGGAGCGCCGTTGACGCGCGAAGCGCCCGACGGCGACGACCTTGACGCGCGCAGCGGAGACGGCCACAATCACGCGGCGGGAAAGGAGGGTCTCCGGATGAGAGTCTCAGTGCCTGAGAATCTCGCTTTCCGCCTCTTCCTTGCGGTCCCCTTCCTTGCGGTCCCCTTCCTTGTTCCGCTTCCAGTTCCGCTTCCAGTCTTTTGCTTTCGGTTTTCACTTCTCGCTGCGGGCCGGGCTGGGCCGCCCTTCGGGTAAGCTCGCTGGTTCGGCCTCGCTGCCCCCAGGGGTCGTGGTGCGCGCTCATGGATCGGAACGAACCGGAACTTCGCTGGTGACCGGGGCGGGACCGCGCGCACGCGCGAAGCCGCGTCCTGTTCCCGCCGAATCCCGAGGTCCGCCCATGACCACGACCGATCCCACAGCTGTGCCCGTGAGCCCTGAGCTCCAGGCCGAGCGCGAACGCCTCGACGCCGCCCGTGCCGCACTGCGCCGCATGCGCGAGGATGTCGACGCCACCGAACTGCTCTTCGGTGACGCGGCCAAGGACAAGGTCACCGACGCCGCCCTGCGCCGGGGCAGGGAACGCCGACTCGAAGCCCTGGCCGACATCCCCGACGCGCCCCTGTACTTCGGGCGCCTGGACTTCGAACCGGGCACCGTCTTCCTGGACGACGAACCGGAAGACGGAGCCCCCGAGCACCGGGCGCCAGAAGGCGGGGAAGTACCGGCCGATCAGTCCTCCGACGAGCCTGACCGCATCAACATCGGCCGCCGTCACGTCCACGACGGCAGCGGCCGCCCCATGGTCCTCGACTGGCGGGCCCCCATCAGCATCGCCTACTACCAGGCCTCGCCCACCAACCGGATGAAGGTGCGGGTCCGGCGGCGCTACGGTTTCGGCACCGCCACCGGCCCGGACGGCACCCAGGAATCCGTCCTCACCGCTTTCGAGGACGAGGACCTGACCGCTGAGGCACCGCCGGAGGCCACTCTCGGCAGTGAACTCCTCAGCTCAGAGATCGAACGCCCGCGCACCGGTCCGATGCGCGACATCGTCGCCACCATCCAGCCCGAGCAGGACGAACTGGTCCGCGCCCCGCTCGACAACACCCTGTGCATCCAGGGTGCGCCCGGCACCGGGAAGACTGCTGTGGGCCTGCACCGCATCGCCTACCTGCTCTACACCGAACGCGAACGGCTCTCCCGCTACGGCGTGGCCATCGTCGGGCCCAACCGGTCCTTCCTGTCCTACATCCAGGACGTGCTCCCCGCGCTCGGGGAGGTGGACGTTCACCAGACCACCGTCGTGGAGATGCTCACCCGGGACCTGCCCGAGCGCCTCCGGCCCTCCCCGGGGTGGATCCGCAGGTCGGAGAAGCCGGATGCGGCACGGATCAAGGGCCGGGCGGTGATGGCCGAGGTCCTGCGCCGCGACCTCTGGTCCCACGTGCGCTACCCCGAGGAGACGGTGATGGTGCGCAGGGGCGCGCGCCGCTGGCGCCTGTACCCGGAGGACATCCGCCCCCTCATCGACGAGCTCACCGAACGCGGCGTCGCCTACGGGTCCGGCCGCGACCTCCTGGCGCACCGGATGGCGCACACGATCCTGACACTGATGGAGTCCGAGGGAGAGGTCTGCGACGACCGCACTCACACGCAGGTCCGCCGCGACCCGGCGGTGCGCGCGGCGGTCACTGCGCTGTGGCCCAAGGCCGACCCGCTCAAACTGGTGCTGGGGCTGCTCACCGACCCCGACCGGCTGGCCCGGGCCGCCGAAGGGCTGGTCAGCCCCGAAGAACAGGCCGCCCTGCTCCTGCCCGGAAAACCGCGCGGACCCAAGTCCGCCAAGTGGTCTGAGGAGGACCTGGCCCTGGTGGACGAGGCGGCCGCGCTCATCGAACGCACCTCCGGGCTCGGGCACGTGGTCGTCGACGAGGCCCAGGACCTGAGCCCTATGCAGTGCCGCGCGATCGGACGGCGCGGCGGAACGGGTTCGTTCACCGTGCTCGGAGACATCGCCCAGGGCACGAGCCCGTCGGCGGCGCGGAACTGGTCGACGCTGCTGGAACACCTGGGAAAACCCACCGGGCACCTGCACGTCCTGGACCGGGGTTACCGCGTTCCCGCGCAGATCATCGACTTCGCCGCCCGCCTCCTGCCCACCATCGCGCCCGGGCTGGGCGCGCCGGTGGCGGTACGGCGCTCCGCAGGGGCGCTGCGGCTGACCCCGACCGCAGCGGAGATCGCCCCGGCGCTCGCGGAGGCGTGCCGGTCCGCGCTCAAGGGCGAGGGTTCGGTCGGCCTGATCGCCGCCGACCACCAGCTGCCCGCCCTGCGCGAGGCCCTCGCCGCGGAGGGCGTGGACGCCCCGCCGCTCGGTGAGACCGGCCTGGACGGCGCCCGCCTGGTGGCGGTCCCGGCCAGCCTGGCCAAGGGTCTGGAGTTCGACGCCGTCGTGGTGGCCGAGCCCGCCGCCATCGTCGAGTCCGAGGAACGCGGGGCCAACCGGCTGTACGTGGTGCTCACCCGGGCAGTCAGCTCCCTGCACGTGGTGCACACCCGTCCCCTGCCCGCCGAACTCACCTGAGGCTCCGGGAAGCGCCGGTCCGGTCGGTCCCTCCTGCGCGGTTCGGGCCGGATACGGCCAACTCGGATGCAACCCGCCAGTGATTTCCCACGTCGGACCCCATGTGTCGACATCCACGCGGACACGGAGGGAGACGGTGGTGATCAGGGGAGTGGTCCTCGACGACCTCAGGGCGCCGACGGGCACCGGTGAGTTGGAGTTCGAACAGCGTCTGCACCGTGCCGTGGAGCGCGGTGAGAACGGTGACCCGGAGGGTGCCACCGGCGAGTTGTCGGCCCTGCACGAGGAGACCGTCGAGCGCGTCGGCGCAGACCACCCCGACGCCCTCACGGTCCGCGTCCACATGGCGCTGTGCCAGGAACGGAAGAACGACCCGGCCGGGGCGGCCATCGCGCTCAGCGGCGTGGTGGGCGAGCTCTCGGTGAGCGTCGGCCCCCTGCATTCGCACATGCTCGCCCTTCAAGCGGAGATCGCCCGGCTGTGGGGCGAAGCCGACCTCACCGACCTGGCCGCCGACCACTACGGGCGCCTGGCCGAAATGCTGGAACAGGCCCGGGGGGCCGATGACCCGACGGTCCTCGCCGCCTACGAGCGGTACGCCTGGTGGATGGGCAAGACCGATCAACCGGTGGAGACGGTCGACGCCTACACCGACCTCCTCACCCGACAGCGCCGAGCACTGGGACCCAACCACGAGGACGTCCTGGACACTCGTACCGAACTGGTGCGCTGGTACGCGGCGGCGGAGGATCCGGCCGGGGCGGCGCGGGCCTGCACGGACTTGGTGGCCGCGAGCGCGCGTGTGCGGGGGCCCGCGCACCCGGACACCCTGGCCGCCCGCGTCCAGCTGGTGCGCCATCGTTCGGATGCTGGGGACCGTTCCGGGGCCGCCCGTGCCTGCGCCGACCTGCTGGCGGCTCGGAAACGGGTCCAGGCCCCGCACCATCGCGAGGTCCTCAACACCCGTCGCCTGCTCGCACACCACCGCACCGAGGCCGGTGACCTGCTCACCGCCGAACGCGACTACGAGGAGCTGCTCCCCGACCTGGAGCGCAATCTGCGCGCGGACCACCGCCTCACCCTCCTCGCCCGGGTCGGCCGCGCCCGCCTGCTCTTCCTCCTGGGCGAGACCGCCGCGACCCAGGAGGAGATCGAAGCCAATTCCGAGGCCTTGGAACGGGTGCTCGGCGCGGAACACGAAACCGCGGTGGAGGCGCGGTTCCTGCTCGCCGCCGCCCGCGTCACCGTCGGGGACCTGGACAGGGCGGTCGCTGAGGCCGAGGTTCTGCTGCCGAAGCTGCTCCGCGTCTACGGGGACGACCACCACACGACCCTTTTCGCCCGGGCGCACGTACTGGAGGCCCGGGGCGACGCCGCGTCGCTGGACGTCTACCGGCAGCTGTGGGAAGAGTGGGAGCGACTGCTCGGGCCCACCCACCCCAATATCCTGCTGGTCCGCCTCCGCCTGGCCACCGAGGGCGACCTCGACAGCGAGGAGGGGCGGAGCCGACTCGCCGAACTCTTCGAGGAGTTCCGCTGGGCCCTGGGGCCCACCCACGGGCTGACCGTGATGTTCCGGGCCCTGCTGATCACCTTGGGCGAGGACCGGTCCGAGATCCTTGCCGACCTGGGCGAGTTGTACCGCAGGTGTGTGCAGACCTTGGGCCCGGACGCCCTCGGCACCCTGGCCGCCCTGGAGGCCTACTCCGAGTGGCGGGAGTTCGTCCTGGGCGACGAAGCGCGCCCGTCCGCGTGAAAGCGGTTCGGTCCCCGCCCGCGCTCCGGTCAGCCCGAGGTGTGGCGAGTACGGCCGTGGGAACTGTCGCCCTTCCACTGGCCGGGCACGATCCCGACGGCCAGCAACCACAGTGCGACAGTGACCAGGTGGGCGCGCTCGGCGAGGCCGAGGGCGACACCGGGGGAGCCGTCCCCCGAAGCGCTGTACAGCAGGGCCGCCAACACCAGGACGATCACCGCCGCGACCGCCTGCGCCACCGTGATCAGGGCAAGGACCGGCCAGGCACGTTCGTCCGCGAGCCGTTGGTCCCAGGCCAGAGCTGCCGCGGCCAGGACCGCGGACAGGGCCGCGACCACGGCGATGACGGGCTGCGCGGCCGTCGCGCCCTGGACCCCCTCCACCAAGGACTCCACCGCGCACGCGGCGTCCGTGGAGATGACGCACTGGCCGGGCAGGAGGGAAGCCGAGAGCGACGCGCCGCCGAACACGGCCATCGACCACCAGGAAACGGTCAGCCAGCGGCGGGGGCGTTTGGCACCCAGCGCCAGGCCCAGGCCGGCCGCGAGCATCACCAGGATCGCCGCGGTCCGGTGCGCGCTCTCCATGAATCGGCCGAAGGTGGAGTCGGCCTCGACGAGGGCGCTGGTGGTCGTGGACCAGGCTCCTGGCAGTATGACCTCGAGCGTCCACAGGCTGTACACAAGGGCGGCGACCACCGCGGCCACCCGGCCGTCCCGGTAGTCCCAGTGCAGGGTCGAGGCGTTCGTGTTCGGCATTGCGCTCCCAGTCTCCGCCGACGGGCCCCCTATGTCTTTAAGACGCACCGGCGGGTCCCCAGGTTCAGTGGCGGGCCGGGCCCCGACCTTTCCGATGCCCCGTGGCGGCCAACTCGCGGCAGCACTGTTATCCACGGGTGTGTGTTCTCGCGGCATCATCGTGGAACACCACGGGGACAACCGGCCGGTAGGTCCGGTGGCCTCACGGGGTATCGACGACCTACGGAAGGGCGCACGCGATGAACGGCGCATCCACGACGCGATGGGTGATCGTGGGAGTGGACGGTACCGACTCCAGCAGGCACGCTCTGGAGTGGTCCGCGCACCAGGCCGCGCTCCGCGGACTCGGGGTACGGATCGTCGCCGCGGCCAGCCCACTGGCCATGGAGGGTTTCGGGGTCTGGGGAGGCGCCGAGGAGCGCTCCGACGACCGGAAGGGCGCCGGTGCGCGACGGCTGCTTGACCACGCCGACGACTGGGTCTCGCGGCTGTTCCCCGAACTCACGGTGCAGACCCGCCTGTCCTTCGCGCGCCCGGCCGAGGCACTGCTCGCCGAAGCGGCCGCGCCCGGTGTGGTTGCGGCCGTGGTGGGTTCGCGCGGGCTGAGCGGCATCGCGGCAGCCTTCGTCGGTTCGGTGGGCATCGAACTGGCCGCGCGCGCCCCGGTTCCGGTGATCGTGCTGCCGAAGGACCACGCTGCCGCGCACGGGGTCCGAAGCAGGGTGATCGTAGGCGTGGACGGCTCCGAACCCAGCCGCCGCGCCTTGGAGTTCGCCTTCACCCAGGCGGAGTTCGCCGACACCGAGCTGGTCGCGGTCAGTGCTTGGCAGCCCCTGGTGGCCTTCGCAGCAGCGACCGGTCCCATCCCGCCGGAACTCTTCGACGACGCCACGGCCGCCGAGGCCGCCCGGCAGGCCCTGGACGAGGAACTCACCGACTTGCGTCTGATCCGCCCCAACGTCCGGGTCCACACCCGGGTGGTGCGCGCGCACCCGGTGGTCGCGCTCTTGGAGGAGGCCACACCGGCAGACCTCATAGTGGTGGGTTCTCGGGGCCGGGGAGGCTTCCGCGGCCTGCTCCTGGGATCGGTGAGCCACTCGGTCCTGCACGGCGCACAGGGTCCGGTCGCCATACTGCGCTGAGGCCCGCGGACCTTCACCGGGCGTCCCCGGAGTCCGGGGTATGGAGCCGCAGAGCCAGGGCCGGGCACATGCGCACCGACAGTTCGGCGTCGCCCTCCAATGGGCCGGGAACGGGCAGGTCCGGGTCCTCGGGGAAGCCGTTGCGGTCGAGCTGCACGACACCGGGCAGGAGCTCGGCACACAGCCCGTGCCCGTCGCAGCGGGACCAGTCCAGAACCAGTCTGCTGTGTGCCTCGCCCGGCTCCTGCGGCAACGGCAGTTCGCCCCGCACGGGCCGGGTACAGCCTCCGGTGAGGGAGTGGGTGCCCAGGTCCTCGGAGAACACCTGCAGCGCGCTCCTGGCGAACACCGCGCTGCCGTCGGGGTGGGCACACGCACCCTTGCCCTCGCCGACACCCGCCGCCACCAGCACGTCCTCGGGGTTCCCATCGCCGTTGATCAGCTGTAGGAAGGAGTCCGTCAGCGCGGGCATCCCCCGCACGCACGGGCCGCACTGGCCCGCGCTCTCCCGGGACAAGTAGCGCAGGACCCGGGCCACCTCGCCCAACGGGCAGGTGTCCCCGGTGAGGGGAAGGATGATCCCGGCCCCCAAGGTCCCGCCCACCTCCGACAGTCCGGCGCGCGAGAGGCGGACGCGGTGGATCGTCTCCGGTGAGAGCCACGAACCGTGGTAGCCGCCCACCAGGACCGCGCGGGCGGAGGACATTCCGCACGTGTCCAGTAGCCGGGCTAACCGGGTGCCCGCCGGCGTCTCGACGACGGTGTCTCCACCGAGGGTCAACAGCAGCGTCCCCGGCTGGTTGGCGCAGCCCTCCGCCTCGTACCGGTCGGCCCCGCCGATAGCGAGGACGGCCATCTGGGCGAAGGTCTCGGCGTTCGAGAGCAGGGTCGGCAGTCCGGCGACCCCGCGTTCACTGGTGCGCCGGGGCGTTCCCGGCGGCAGCGGCACACGCCCGTTGATCCCCTCGACCAGTGCGCCCGCCTGGCCGGACACGAAGCGGTGCGGCATGCGCACCACACGGATACCGGTGTCGGACCGCCGTTCCTGAACGGCCGAACGCAGGGATTCGGGCACCGGGTCGTCCCCGCCCCGGTCGGCGATGCCGATCACCACCTCGGGTGCGCCCAAGGCACGGGCCGCGAGTTCGGCGCCGTCCAGGACCAAATGTGGCGCCCTTGAGAGCAGCATCTGGTCCTTGGCGCTGCCGGGCTCGCCTTCGGTGCCGTTGACCACCACGCGTGCCACGGAGCGGTGGCGCTCGACGGAGTTCTGCACGGCGCGGACCTTGCGGGCGAAGGGGAACCCCGCCCCGCCGCGTCCGCGGAGGCTGCCCAATCCGGCCAGGGTGATGAGGTCGTCAGCGGCCATGCGGGGCAGGGTTCCGTGCAGGGCGAGGTGGGTGTCGTGGTCGATCCGCTGGTGTTCGTCGAGGCCGGCCGTCAGCCGGGGTGCTCCGATCGTCATGGTGCGCACGGGTCAACCCCCCGTCCTCATCGATGACCAGAAGTCCAACTCGTCGTCGGTGTTGCCGGACCCTCCCGCTGAGACGGTCGAGAGGCGTTCGGAGGTGGCCCGGGGATGCTCCGGCTCGGGCTCGGTCCGGACGGTCACGAACAGGCGCAGGACCAGCGCGGCCGCGACGGCGAACAGGCACAGCAGGTAGCACACGATGACCCAGCCGGGCGGGTTCCGGCCCGCGGTGAGCCCGTGCACCAACGCGAGCGGCCAGCACAGGTAGGCGCTCAGATGGACGATCCGCCAGGTCCAGGCGAAGCGGGTTCCGGCGAAACGGCCCCGGTACACCCCGGTGACCACGATGATCAGTAGCAGGTCGGTGGCGATGATCCCCGCGGCGACCGAGGCGTCCACGTTGAAGGGGAACAGCAGGTTGGCCGGGTTGATGCGGGTGAACGCGATCTGCAAGACGATGTGGGCCAGCAGGAAACCGCAGGCCACCAGGGCCGTGGACCGGTGCACCGCCTGGAACAGGACCCGTCGGCGCGGGGTGGTGAAGAGCCGGTCGGCGGCGACGAGGCCCAAGACGGTCGCGGCGGTGAGCCCGACGAGCGCGAACACTCCGGACATCGACCACAACACGTCCTGGATCAGCCGGATCACCCGCATGTGACCCGGTGCGGACATGGCCAGGAGGGTGTTGGCGAGGAGGATCCCGCCCAACAGGGAGACCCACATCCACGGACGGGTGCGGCGGGTGGCCTGCTCGCCGAGTGGCGGACGGTTGCTGCGGCGCCTGGGCCGGAGGGGTCTGGGCCGGCGGGTGGATCGGAACACGGGTCGGTACCGCCCTTCGGGCATGGGGGCACAGCGGGGCGTGGGGGAGTGTTCAGACGCACCTGGCGTCTGGCGCGGTTGGGCGTCTGGCGGATGAAGATAGCAGCGCCGCAAGGCTCATGGGAGCCCCTTTCGGAGTTTCTTTGCTTTCGCGTCCCCGGTGGCCCCTGTAAGAAATTTTTTTCACTCGGGTTATCCCAGTTCACCCTGTTAGTACCAACGGGTAATGTCGAGGTTTTCCTGCGAAAGACATTTTCGGTGTGCATACTCTCCCCTATCTCCGAACGGTCTCGTGCGGAGAAAGGTCCGGTAACTGAGCATTGATTGGATAGGCCCATGGACCGCCGAGTGAAGGGTGTCGTGGGGATGGCTATGGCCGCGTCTTTGCTGGCCACGGCCTGTTCAAGCGACCCCGACCCGCCGCCTGGAGAGGGCGGACAATACGATGACGGATCGGAAACGGGCGGCTACGGAGAAGCGACTTCGGGCGAATCCCATGACGATCACGACGACTCAGCAGGAGGCCGGGCGGAGCTGGACACCGTCGATAACACCTCTCTCGGAGAGGTGCTCACAGACGGGGGAGGAAACGTTCTCTACCTGTTCACGGACGACGGGCCCAATGAATCCACATGCTTCGACGACTGCGCCGACAACTGGCCTCCGGTGCGCACCGCGGCCGACGCGGACATCCCTGCGGAGCTTGCCGGCACACTCTCCGGCGACCTGCTCGGGTCCATCTCCCGCGACGACGGGGATCCGCAGGTCACCTACGGCGACTGGCCCTTGTACACGTACGCCGGCGACGCCGCACCCGGCGACGTCAACGGGCAGGGCGTGGGCAGTGCCTGGTTCGTCCTGGCCGCTGACGGGCGGATGGTCACCACCACCGCAGCGGAGCCCGAAGGTTCCGGAGACGGCAACGGAAACGGCGACAACACCGACGAGAACCGCGAGGAGGACGGCGAGCAGGACGACGGAGGCTACGGCGGCGACTACCGCCAACACCCGTTCGGAGGCTGACTCGTGAACTCTACGGACCGGTCCACGGACACCGGCCGACCACCACCGGGCCACAGCGCCTGCGCTGGCGGTCTCCCCGCTCGATCGAACTCCTGGGAGTGGTCGGATTCGCGCTGGTCAGCACCCTGACCCTGTTCATGATCGTGCCCAGTGGCACCACAAGCACGTCCGGAATCTTCTGGACTGACTGGGCCCAGACCGAATACGGGCCCCTGGGGCCGGCCGACGTCGACGCACTGGTCAAGGTCCGCCAAGCCGGCCTGTGGGAGATCCCCGTCGGTCAGCAGGCCGCGGACCATGCACAGAGCGAGGTCGTCCGGGACGTCGGCGCCACGCTGGCCGAGGACCACCTCCTCATGGACGCACAGGTCCGGGAAGTCGCCGAACAGCTCGAAGTGCGCCTGCCGAGCTCTCCCAGCCGGGAGCAGCAGCGGTGGATGGATGAGCTGTCTGGGCTGACGGGGGCCGCGTGGGACCGGGTCTTCGCCAACCGGTTGCGTGAGGCGCACGGCAACGTCCTGGAGATCCTCGCCGAGGTCCGTGCCGGAACGCGCAACGAACTGGTCCGGTCCTTCGCCCAGCACTCGATCCTCATGGTGATGCGCCACATCAACCTGCTGGAGAGCACGGGGCTGGTCGAGTACGAATCGCTGCCCGAGCCGCGCCCGCCAGAGCGGCGTCCCCCGGTCTGAACAGGGCGCATCCCAGAACGCATCCGTTCACATCCCCCGGAAGGTTGTGCACCCACCCTCCCCCATGGCCCGTGGCGCCCGGTGGCGCTCGCGCGGCCACCGCACAGAAAGTCGCACAGAACCATGCGTGAACGATCAGATCGGCCCCGACCAGAACGACCACGACCGGATCGCCCCCACAGGGGCCGGGGCCGCACCCTGGCGGTCCCCGCGGCCCTGGCCGTCCTCACCCTGCTCATGGGCGGACTGGCCCTGGCCACCGCGAGCGGTGGCGAGCCCGGACCGGGCCTCCTCGTCGGGCACTCGGGGCCCAAGGACCCGGGCGACGAGGCACCCGAGGAGGGAGACGGAGAAGACCGGGAAGGCGGCCAGGAGGACGGCCAGGAAGGAGACCACGGCGACCACGGCGGGGATCACGGCGACGGCGACCACGGCGACCACGGCGACGAGCCGATTACCGGCCCCGACCCGGAGGACTTCGCACCCATCGACGAAGCCCCGGAGCGCCGGGCGGACCCCGCTCCCGGACCGGATGCCTCCACGGGCACCGTCAGCATCGACTGCGGTACCAACGAGAACGGCGTGTTCAACTCCGAGAACGTGATCGTCGCCCCCGGCGTGGAGCACGGCGCCCAGCACACCCACGACTACGTCGGAAACCAGGACGTCCAGCGCTTCACCGAGGACGTCGACACCAACAACGCGATCCTCGCCGAAGGGGACACCACGTGCCCCGGCGAAGACCGCTCCATGCACTTCTGGCCGGTGCTGCGAGACGTCACCGGAGAGAGCGATGACGCCGAACTGCCGGGTGGCGGCCTCGACGGCAACCTCGGCAGCATCCTGACCCCGGCCGAGGCCCGGATCGAGTTCTTCGGCAACCCCGAGGGTCCGGTCTCCGCGATGCCGGACTTCCTGCAGATCTTCACCGGCAACGCCCAAGCCGCCACCTCGGAAGGGGTGAACGCCAACGCGCAGTGGAGTTGCACCGGCTTCGAGGACCAGGCCTTCCCCGACCGCTACCCGCTCTGCCCCGAGGGCAGTGACGTCGTCCGGATCCTCGACTTCCCCGGATGCTGGAACGGCCGGGACATCGAGAGCGAGGACAACCGGTCCCACACGGCGTTCGCCGAAGAGGACGGAACCTGCCCGGACGGGTTCACCGCGGTGCCGCAGCTGCGCCACACCCTGGTGTACGACGTCCCGGAAGGGCCCAACTTCGCCCTGGACAGCTTCCCCGAACAGGGGCGGGCGCCCATCACGGACCACTCCGACCACATCAACGTGATGCCGCCCGAGCTGATGGACCAGACGGTCGAGTGCATCAACGGGGGCCGGGACTGCTGACCCGGTGCCCGCCACCAGAGCGGGAACCCCTGTGCGCGGCCGATCGCGCATAGCCGCAGGGCGTCGGCGGGTCGGCGCTGTACAGGTCTAATCTCGCCCCTCCAGCGGCCGGTGCCTGTTGTGTGACGAACAGCACTGGCCGCTGGTGCTGGTGGGGCACTTGCCCGCAGTGCAGGAAAAAGCGGCTGCGAACAGTGGTGGAGCGCCGCCCAGGCGCGCCCCTTGCGGCGCCTTCCTGCACCTCTCGAATCCCTTGCTGTGCAGCGGAATCCGCCCTCCGGAACCAACGCGTATAGACCACTGGCCTAGACCAATTGGTCAGTGCTGGCACCCGTCGTTCATGATTCGAGGGATCTCGTAATTCGATGAGGAGCCGTTGTGACTGCTGACGTGGGTACTGATGTGGGCGCCGCCCCGACCAAGAACGAGGAACTCATCACCTGGGTTCGTGAGGTCGCGGAGCTCACCCAGCCGGACGAGGTCGTCTGGTGTGACGGTTCCGAGGAGGAGTGGACGCGCCTGACCGACCAGCTGGTCGCGCAGGGCACCTTCACCCGCCTCAACCCCGAGAAACGCCCGAACAGCTTCTACTGCACTTCCGACCCGACGGACGTCGCCCGGGTCGAGGACCGCACCTTCATCTGCTCCGAGCGGGAAGAGGACGCGGGCCCCACCAACAACTGGGTCGCCCCCGACGAGATGCGCGCCACCTTCGGCGAGGTCTTCAAGGGCGCCATGCGCGGCCGCACCATGTACGTCGTCCCCTTCTGCATGGGCCCGCTCGGCGGCGACATCTCCCAGCTCGGCGTCGAGATCACCGACTCCCCGTACGTCGTCGTCTCCATGCGGATCATGGCCCGTATGGGCACGGCCGCCCTGCGCCTGATCGAGGAGCGCGGCGAGTTCGTCAAGGCCGTCCACTCCGTCGGCGCACCCCTGGAGCCCGGCCAGCAGGACGTCGCCTGGCCCTGCAACTCCACCAAGTACATCTCGCACTTCCCCGAGACCCGCGAGATCTGGTCCTTCGGCTCCGGCTACGGCGGCAACGCCCTGCTGGGCAAGAAGTGCTACGCGCTCCGCATCGCCTCGGTCATGGCCCGCGACGAGGGCTGGCTCGCCGAGCACATGCTGATCCTCAAGGTGACCTCGCCCGAGGGCAAGTCGCACTACGTCGCCGCGGCCTTCCCGAGCGCCTGCGGCAAGACCAACCTGGCCATGCTCCAGCCGACCATCCCCGGCTGGAAGGTCGAGACCGTCGGCGACGACATCGCCTGGATGCGCTTCGACGCCGACGGCCAACTGCGCGCCATCAACCCCGAGGCCGGTTTCTTCGGCGTCGCCCCCGGCACCGGCGCGAAGACCAACGCCAACGCTGTAGAGACCCTCTGGGGCAACAGCATCTTCACGAACGTCGCCCTGACCGACGACGGTGACGTGTGGTGGGAGGGCCTCACCGAGGAGCCGCCCGCGAACCTCACCGACTGGAAGGGCCGCCCCTGGACCCCGGACTCCGCCGAGCCCGCGGCCCACCCGAACTCCCGCTTCACCACCCCGGCCGGTCAGGCGCCCACCATCGCCGACGAGTGGGAGGACCCGGCCGGCGTCCCGGTCTCCGCGATCCTCTTCGGCGGCCGCCGCGCCTCCGCCGTACCGCTGGTCGCCGAGTCGTTCAACTGGCAGCACGGCGTCTACCTGGGTGCCAACGTCTCCTCCGAGAAGACCGCGGCCCAAGAGGGCTCGGTCGGCGAGCTGCGCCGCGACCCGTTCGCGATGCTGCCCTTCTGCGGCTACAACATGGGCGACTACCTCGCCCACTGGGTGAAGCTCGGCAAGCAGGCCGACCAGGCCAAGCTGCCGAAGATCTTCTACGTCAACTGGTTCAAGAAGAACGCCGACGGCAAGATCGTCTGGCCCGGATTCGGCGAGAACAGCCGCGTCATCAAGTGGATCGTCGAGCGGCTCGAGGGCGAGGCCGCCGCGGTCGAGACCCCGATCGGCAATGTGCCGACCGCCGACGGCATCGACACCGAGGGCCTGGACTTCACGGCCGAGGACATGGAGTTCGTCCTCGACGTCGACACCGATGTCTGGAAGCAGGAGGCCGCCCTGGTCCCCGAGTTCTTCAAGACTTTCGGCGACAACCTGCCCGATGAGCTCTGGGACGAGTACAAGGCTCTGCTGGACCGGCTCGACAAGTAGCCGAAGACAGCCCTAGCGGCCCACAGAGTGAGCAGCAGCCGACCCCTGGTCGGCTGCTGCTCTTCTTCTCGGGCCCCAGAAGGCTGGCTCTGGGACCTAGCTGCAGCTGATGTAGCTGGTGACGAAGGTTTCGTCCTGCTGCTCCACGTGCAGGCGCCCCTGGACACTGCCGATGGGGGTCAGGTTGGCCGTGAAACTGCGGGACTGGCCCGCGACGATCGACATGCCGGGGCTGTTGCGGTTGAGGCTTCCCAGCTGGGCGACGGTGAAGCTGATGTCCAGGTTGGCCCCGCTGGTCTTGCTGTAGGTGACCGTCGCGCTGCTGCAACCCGTGGTCCGCGTGGTGAGCGTGCCGTGGGTCAGTGAGACCGAGTCGCTGTCCAGCGTCCCGAGACCGTCCGGATCCTCCACGGAGGGGACGTACTCGGGGTTCTCCTCCAGGAAGGCGTCGAGGCTCTCGACGTCCTCGCCGACCTCGTAGAACCCGTCGTCGGTGATGATGACTTCCTGGCTCGTGCTGTGCACCCGGCTCGTCTCCGCGGCGGCGGTGCCGGGCACGAGGAGCACAACCGAGGCCGCCAAAGCGATCGTTGCTGACAGGCTGGACGTGCTCGGCGCACGCCTGGGGAAGCGGGACACGGGGTCCTCCGGGGGCGGGGTTCCGTCAGGGGCGCTGCGAACCTACCAACGGGTATGGCGGCGCACCAAGGCCTTTGGTCCCTCAGGGGGAGTGCAGGCGCAGCACCGCGTGCTCGGCCCACTCAGGCGGCTTGGTAAAGCGGGAGACGACCATCATCGTGAGGAAGGACAACGGGATGGTCCAGGCCGCCGGCTGGGCGAGCAGCACGGTCGCCCAGCCCACGGGGGTGGCCAACAGGATCGACCAGCCGACCGCCCCGGTGGCGGTCACAGCGCCGATGGTCAGGCCCGCGGCCGCGCCCGGCAAGGTAAGGCGCCGCCACCAGATCCCCAGTACCAACAGGGGGCAGAAGGTCGACGCGGCCACCGTGAACGCCCACACCACCAGCACGTTGATGTCGATCATCTGCGCGGGCAGCGCCAGCAGGACGGCCACGCAGGCACCCACCGCGACGGCCAGCCGCAGCCGGGGCACACTGCCCTGGAACAGGTCGTGCGAGAGCCCGCCGGCCAGGGCCAGCAGGAGGCCCGAGGAGGTCGACAGGAAGGCGCCGAAAGCCCCCGCCGCGACCAGCGCAGTGAGGATCGTGCCCGCCGACCCCGGTACCGCCTGCGCGGGCAGGACCACCGCCACCGTGTCCGTTCCCTGGAGCATCACGAGCTGAGGCGTGAGCACTCGTCCCAGCAGGCCGTAGACCGTGGGGAACAGGTAGAACAGCCCCAGCAGCGCGATCACGCCAACGGCGACCCGGCGAGCGATCCGCGCGGTCGGGCTCGTGTGGAAGCGCATGATGACGTGCGGCAGCCCCATGCAGCCGAGCGTGATCGCGAGCAGGGTCGACCAGGTCTCGAACACCGGGTAGCCGCCCACGTTCAGCAGGGGCATGCTCCACTGTTCGCTGCCCAGTTCAGGCAGCCCTTCCGGGTGCGGGATGGGTGCCCCCTCGGGGAACACGTACTCCGTGCCCTCCGCGACCGAGTGCTCTCCAGCGGCCAGGTCAAGGTCCTCGCCGTCGGTGGTGAGCACGGTGACCGGCTTGTCCAGGCTGAAGTCCGTGGCGACGGCGAACTCGACCGGGGTTGTCTCGGGGAACTGGGTGCCCCACTCCGGGTGCAGCGCCTCCGCCCGGGTGTCCGCGCCCGCGTGCACCACCAGGTAGATGGCGGGCACCGCGAGGAAGGCCAGTTTGACCACGTAGTGGAAGGCCTGCACGTACGTGGCCGAGCGCATTCCGCCCGCCGCGATCGAACCACTCACCACCAACCCGGCCAGGAGCACCCCCACCCAGTAGGGGGTCCCGCTGACCAGGCTCAACACCACCCCGGCCCCCTTGAACTGCGGAACCAGGTACAGCAGCATGATCACCAGCACGATGCAGCCGCACAGTTTGCGCAGCCGGGGCGCGCCCAGGCGGTACTCGGCGAAGTCCGGCACTGTGTAGGCGCCCGACCGGCGCATCGGCCCAGCGACCAAGGCGACCACCGCGACATAGCCCGCGGTGAACCCCACGGCGTACCACATGGTGCCGAGGCCGTTCTTGAGCAGCAGCCCGGCCAGCCCCAGCACGGAGGCGGCCGAAAGGTACTCACCGGCGATCGCCAAGGCGTTCCAGTTCGGTGAGACCCGACGGGAGGCCACCAGGAAGTCGGAGGTGGAGCGGGCGGCCCGCACCCCGTAGATCCCGATGACCAGGCTCGTGGCGAGCACCAGGCCGATCGACAGTACCGCCACGCTCATGAGGGTCCGTCACCCTCCGCGCGTGCCGGCCGGTCTTCGCTCTCGGCCCGGTCCTCCAGGCGTTCGGCCGCGCGCACGTGCCACACGGCCAGCCCGAACAGCATGGGGTAGATCGCCACGGTCAGAATCAGCCACGAGACAGGTACGCCGACCAGCCGGACCTCGCCCAGCACCGGGAACAAGGCGAAGGCACCGCTCATCCCGAACAGCAGCAGTGACAGCAGCAGCACCGTGCGCCCGGCCGTGCGCCGCTGCGCGCGGAAGAGCCGCCGCGCCGCCTCCGTGTCCACGGGCTCGGGCACGGGGAGCAGGTGTTGCACCGGCCGGTTGCCCCGCGCCAGCGCGATGCGGGTCTGCGGGCTGGTGAGTTTCTCGCGGCGAGGGCTCACTGCTGGTCCTTGGACGTCCCCGGCGGCCGAGCTGCCGAACGGCCGAGCTGGTCGTGCTTGGCCGCTTCAAGGAGCTGTTCGCGCAGGTGCCGTCCGTGCCTGCGGCTCACCGGGACATCGCCTGCGGGCGTTCCGGCGACCAACCCGGAGGAGGACGTCACCCGCAGGTCCCGTACCCAGGGGATGGCGATGAGGAAGCCGCGGTGCACCCGGATGAATCCGGCACCGGCCCACACCTCCTCCAGGTAGGAGAGCGAGAGCCGGATCAGGTGGGTGTCGTCGGCGGTGTGCAGCCGCACGTAGTCGCCTTGGGCCTCCACGAACTGCACGTCGTCGCGTTTGACGAACACGGTGCGGCGCCCGGTGTCGATCTGCACCACGTGCAGGTCCTCAGCCGGGGACGTCGAACCGCTCGTCTGGCTCAGCTGCGCGATGCGCCCCACGGCCTCGGCCAGGCGCTCCGGGCGGATCGGTTTGAGCAGGTAGTCCACGGCCCCGATGCCGAACGCCTCCACGGCGTGCGCCTCGGAGGCGGTCACGAAGACGATCGCCGGGGGCTCCGACATCACGCTCAGTACCCGGGCCACGTCCATACCGTCGAGCCCGGGCATGAGGATGTCGAGGAAGGCCGCGTCGATGGCGGTGGTGCCCAACAGGCGTACAGCGGTCGCCCCGTTGTCGGCGACCAGGACCTCCGACACCTCGGGCATGTCTTCGAGCAGCGCGGCCATCTCCTGGCGGGTGGACGCCTCGTCCTCCACTACCAGGACACGGAGTTCGGACTTCACCGAACCACCACCCCACGTGCGAACCTCGGTACGCGCACGGTCACCTTCGTCCCTTCTCCCAGCGCGGTCTCGATCATCAGACCGTACTCCGGTCCGTAGACGGCACGCAGCCGCTGGTCGACGTTGGCCAGACCCACGCTGCGCGACTCCGGCCCGGTGCCCGCCAACAGGGCGCGTGCCAGTTCCGGATGCATACCCACACCGTCGTCCTCGACCTCGATCACGCACAGAGGACCTTCACCGAACCCCGACACGCTGATGTGTCCCGGCCCCTCCTTGCGCTCCAGGCCGTGCCGGATCGCGTTCTCCACGATCGGCTGCACGACCAGGAAGGGGATGGCGACGGGCAGCACCTCGGGTGCCATCCGCACGGTGATGTCCAGGCGGTCGTGGAAACGGGCCCGCTGGAGTTCCAGGTAGGTCTGGGTGGCCTCCAACTCGTCCGCGACCGTCGCGTAGTCGCCCTTCTCCGAGAACCCGTACCGCAGATAGTCGGCGAAGTCCGACAACAGGTGGCGCGCCCGATCGGGGTCGGTGCGCACGAGGGCGGCGATCACCGCGAGCGCGTTGTGCACGAAGTGGGGCGAGATCTGGGCGCGCAGGGTGCGCAGGTCGGCCGCGGCGATCCGGTCGCGCGCCCGCCGTAGCGCCGCGTGGTCGAGGCAGTCCGAGACCAGGGCCGCGGCCGCCTCGACATCGGCCTCGACCGGGTTTCCGGTAGCCAGCAGGGCACCGGAGAGTTCGTCGTCGACCTTGAGCGGGACAGCGCACACCGAGGACCCGTCGGGCAGACGGGAACGGGCACCGCCACCGAACTCGAACACCTGGGAGAGCAACCCTTCGACCTCCTCCGGGCCCGGCCGCTTCCCGTGGGAGGCGACCTGGCCGTCGAGGTCGGCCAAGAGCACACCTTCCACCGCGAGCACCTGGCGAAGGCGCCGGGCGGCGGCGTTCACCCCGCGCCCGTGCAAGCCGTCCTGGAGGTCGACACCCAGGGCGTGGACCTGGCGCATCAACTCGACACTCGCTCGGCGATCCGACGGCGTGGGGCGCCGGGAGGGGGAAAGCCACGACAGCCACCTGTAAGACACAGGTTGATCTTATCCCCGCAAAGTGTGTCGATCCTCACGTGCCAAGGACGCCTCTCCGGTATCGCATGGGTCGGGCCCGCCGCCTCCGCGAGGAGACGGCGGGCCCTGAGGGCGGGCGACGGGGCGGCGGCGACACCGGACGAGGGTGCGCGCCCGATGGGAGTGACCGCCGGTGGCCGGGTTCCCGTGCCCTGCATGGTTACTAGTGGCTGTTGGCCTTCTCCGCGCCGGCCCCGGTGAGGGCACGGACCTGGAGCATCGCGAACTTCTCGAAGTCGCGCTCCTTGGACATGTAGGTTCCGACGACCGCGCACAGGAGGCTGATCGGTACCGACACCAGGGCCGGGTTGGGCAGTGGGAACCAGGCGAAGTCCACGTTGGGCATGAGCGCATCCTCGGCGCCGGAGACGACCGGGGAGAAGAACACAAGGCCCACCGCGCTGATCAGACCACCGTAGATACCCGCGAGGGCGCCAGCGGTGTTGAAACGCTTCCAGAACAGGCTGAGAAGCAGGGTAGGAAGGTTCGCCGAGGCGGCCATCGCGAACGCCAGCGAGACCAGGAAGGCCACGTTGAGGTTCTGCGCGAAGATCGCCAGCACGATCGCCACGGCACCAACGGCAAGGGCCGCGAACCGGGCGACCTTGACCTCCTCGGCGCCGCTGGCCTTGCCCTTGCGGATGACGGAGTTGTAGAAGTCGTGAGCCAGCGACGAAGACGAGGCGATCACCAGGCCGGCCACTGTCGACAGGATCGCCGCGAAGGCCGCCGAGGCGATGACGGCCAGCAGGACGGCGCCAGCCATGTCGCCGCCCACAGTGGTGCCGACCACGGATGCCAGCTGCGGTGCCGCCGTGTTGCCCGCTGCGTCCTGGGCTGTGATGGCTTCGTGCCCGACCAGTGCCGCAGCACCGAAGCCCAGCACCAGGGTCATCAGGTAGAAGGCGCCGATGAGGCCGATGCCCCAGTTGACGGACTTCCGCGCGCTCCCGGAGTCGGGCACCGTGTAGAAGCGGATGAGGATGTGCGGCAGGCCGGCGGTACCCAGGACCAGGGCCAGCCCGAGGCTGATCAGGTCCAACTTGTTCCACAAGGTCTGCATCGGGTCGCCCGCCACCTCGACGCCGTAGCGCAGGCCCGGCTCCAGGAACCCGGCCGCGTTGCCGTCGGCCGCCGCCTGGCTGGCGTTGGCCGCGTCACCCATCAGGGCGCCCAGGTTGAAGCCGTACAGCGAGAGCGTCAGCAGGGTCAGCAGCGCGGCGCCGGCCATCAGGATGACGGCCTTGGTGATCTGCACCCAGGTGGTGCCCTTCATGCCGCCGAAGGCCACGTAGACGGTCATCAACAGGCCGACGACGACGATGCCGGCGATCTTCGCGGTATCGGCGTCCATGCCGAGGAAGGTCTGGCCCTCCTGGATGCCGAGGAGGAGGGCGATGAGCGCGCCCGCGCCGACCATCTGCGCGAGGAGGTAGAAGATCGACACCACGACGGTGGAGACCGCCGCGGCCGTACGCACCGGGCGCTGCTGCATCCGGTAGGAGAGTACGTCGCCCATGGTGTAGCGGCCGGAGTTGCGCAGCAGCTCCGCGACGAGCAGCAGCGCAACCAGCCAGGCCACGAGGAAACCGATGGAGTAGAGGAAGCCGTCGTATCCGAAGAGCGCGATCATGCCCGCGATGCCCAGGAAGGACGCGGCGGACATGTAGTCGCTGCCGATGGCCAGACCGTTCTGCAACGGGGAGAAACCCCGACCGCCGGAGTGGAAGTCGGTGGCCGAGCGGGTGTTGCGGCTGGCCCAGACCGTGATGCCCAGGGTGGCCGCGATCATGAGGGCGAAGAGGGCGAGTGTGACGAAGCGGCTGCTCTCGCTCACCGCTTCCTGCGCGAGCATCATCGGCTCTCCTCCTTCGACTTGGCCGATCCGCCGTTCTGGAGCTCGTCACGCAGCTCTGCGGCGGGGGTGTCGAAGTTCCGGTTCGCGTACGTCGTGTACAGGACGGCGATCCCGAACGTGGACAGGAACTGCAGGAGACCGAACAGCAACGCCACGTTGAAGCCGCCGACGAGTTCCGTGCCCATGACGTCGCGTCCGAAGGCGGACATCAGCACGTAGAGCAGGTACCAGGCCATGAAGGCGATGCTCATGGGGAAGATGAAGCGGTACAGACGGCGCTTGAGCTCGATGAACCGCGGGTCTCCGTGCATGGCGACGTAGGCCTCGTCCTTGATGGGTTCGTCGCCGTCGCCGTTCCCGTCGGGTGGTGTCGGATCCTTGGTAGGCCTGTCTGTTGCCATGGTTTCGGTACCTCCGGGGGGATGGACGGGGACGGTGTGGGGTTGGTTAAGGCCACATTTCGGAGATGTGACCTGCATTACTCGGCACTGTAAGGAGGGACACTTCGCCTGAGCAGGGGGCGTGCGGGGGCGCGCGCCGAACGCGGGGTGGGAGCGTCAAGCGGTCGTCAAGCGTGCGACGAGCGGTCGCCCAGTGCGCTGAGCGGTCGGCGGGCGGTACGGGGCCAAAGGGCTGTACGGGCACGCACCGTTCCCGGTGACGGACCCCTCCAAAGGCCCCGGAAGCCCCCGCCGCGAGGGGGCGTTGTACCGTTCGAGAACCTGTGAACCCCGGACGAGGTGCGCCGTACCCGGTCATGACAAGACGGCGCGGACATTGTTCGCACGTCTTGGAGGTACAGGTCATGGCCTGGCTCGTTCTGGTGATCTCGGGTCTTCTGGAGACCGCGTGGGCGGCCGCGCTCAACGCGTCGCAGGGCTTCAGCCGCTTCTGGCCGTCGGTGGCCTTCGTGGTCACCCTGGCGCTGAGCATGGGCGGGCTCGCCTACGCGCTGCGCACCATCCCGCTGGGCACCGGTTACGCGGTCTGGGTGTCGATCGGCGTCGTCGGTACCGCCCTGATCGGCATGTTCTTCCTCGGTGAGGGTTTCAGCGTGCCCAAGGCGCTGTGCCTGATCATGATCGTGGCCGGGGTGGTCGGCCTCAAGGTCCTGAGCTGAGGGTCATTCCGGCAGGATCACCCGGTGGGTGCCCGCGTAGACGTTCATCGACGCGCCGCGGAGGAAGCCCACCAGGGTGGTCCCGGCTTCGGCGGCCAGGTCGACGGCCAAGGACGAAGGCGCGGAGACCGCCGTGACCACCGGGATCCCCGCCATCCACGCCTTCTGTACCAGCTCGAACGAGGCGCGCCCGGACAGCGCCAGGACCTTGCCCCGCAGCGGCAGCATGTTCTCGCGCAGGGCCCAGCCGATCACCTTGTCGACCGCGTTGTGGCGGCCCACGTCCTCACATACCACCAACGGGTTCCCGTCGGCGTCGAACAGCCCCGCCGCGTGCAGGCCGCCGGTCCGGTCGAACACCCGCTGAGCCTCACGCAGCCGCGTCGGCAGCACCGACAGTGTCTCCGTCGAGATGCGCACCGGGTCCTCAGCCACCGACCAGAGGGCCTTGGTCCGCACCGCGTCCAGGCTGGCCTTACCGCACAGCCCGCAGGCGGACGTCGTGTAGAAGTTGCGCTCCAACGCGGTGTCCGGTTCCGGTACGTCCGCGGCCAGCGTCACGTCCACGACGTTGAACGTGTTGGAGCCGTCTTCGGTCGCCCCGGCGCAGTACCGGGTGGCGACCACGTCCCGCGCCTGGGCGAGCACGCCCTCCCCGACCAGGAAACCCGACGCCATGTCGAAGTCGTGCCCGGGCGTGCGCATCGTGACGGTCAGTGCCCGACCGTTCAGCCGCACCTCCAGAGGCTCCTCCGCCGCCAAGGTGTCGACCCGCTCACTCACAGCGCCGTCCCTGATCCGCAGCACCCGCTCGCGCACCGTGACCCGACCCAAGGTTCCACCACCCCGTGTTCATGCCGCTCACCTTCATGAACGGATCCGATCACGCTATCTCCCCTAGAGTCCTCACATGAGCCTGGGATCCGTCGACCAGTGGGTCGTCAACGCCGTCCAACCGTCCGACCTGGCCCGCTTCTGGGCCCTGCTGGTCGGCGGGGAAGTCGAGGAGCGAGTGGACGGCTGGGCCGTCCTGCACGGAGCCTCCGGGATGCCCAGACTGTCCTTCCAACCGACCCCTGAACACAAGCGGGCCGCCAACCGCATCCACCTGGACGTGCAAGTCGCAGACATCGCCGAGGCCACCCACGCGGTGGTGGAACGAGGTGCGACGACGGTTGGCGCGGTCGTTACCGACGAGCAAGGGTCGTTCCAGGTCCTCCAGGACCCGGAAGGCAACGAATTCTGCTTTGTGGCACCAAGCCGATAATTCACAGAGGGAGCCCTGTTCTCGCCGGGGTGGCCTGCTTGAGTCGGGGTGGCTGGGGTGGTCGGAATTCCTATGTTGGCCGGGGTTCCTTTTCGGCTTGGGGGTGTCCTCCTTTCCCGCCGCCCGATTGTGGCCGTCTCCGCTGCGCGCGTCAAGGTCGTCGCCGTCGGGCGCTTCGCGCGTCAACGGCGCTCCACCTTGACGCGCTCCGCTGCGACGGCGGGTTGGCGGCTATCGGGAAAGGGGGACGGGTGGTTGAGGCCTGTGGCGAATTCGGGCTTCGCCCGAAAACGGATTCTGTCGGCCTGGCGGCCGATGCCTGCCCCTGCGCCGGAGCACACCGGTTGAGGGTGTCGCGGCTGGTCAATGTGGGAGGCGAGCCCCTCCCGGTGGGCCTTTTCCCGATGATCTTGCTACCAGAGTCAATTTCGGCGCCGAGATTGCTACTGGTAGCAAGATCATTCCCACGAAGGCCTGAATTTGCCCGCTTTGCCCAAGAATGCGCACAGGGGATGCGCGCTCCTTTCCTGGAAGGCTTTCCTTTGGGACTAGAAAGGGCGATGCAGGGTGGCCGGGTAAGTGTCTTATCACCCCCAGGATAGGTCCTTTCTGTGCCTTTCTTGATATCCTTAGTGGTATGACTTCTTCTTTCGGGCAGCGCGGGAACACGGCGGGAAACACCCCCGCCGTGTCCGCCATGGGTGCTGCCCGGGAGAAGATCGCTTCGGAGATGGCGGAGGTGCCCCCGACCGGAGCAGCTGGCCAGGTCCTGGATGTGATCTCGCAGGTGTTCGAGGACTTCGACCGGGCCCAGCTTTCGATGCTGCTCCGGTTGGCGCAGCTGGAGGCGGCCGGGACCCTGCTGGAGGCCGGTGGGCAGAGGTCGGTGCAGAACTGGCTGATCCACTCGGTGGGGATGGCTCCGGGGGAGGCCAACGGGCGCGCCGAGCTGGCGAGGCGCTTGTTCGCTCAGGAGCTGCCCGCCACCCGCGAAGGCCTGGACTCTGGGTTGTTGTCCATCGGTGAGGCGGTGGCGGTGTGCCGGACCGCTGACAAGGCGGTACAGGTGCGCAACACCGGCCGCTACCCGGACGCTGGCATCTTCCGGCGGATGGTGGAGGCCGGGATCTTGGCTTCCAAGGCCAGGGAGCCGTCGATGTCGACCTCCGACATCGCCCGGCTGGGTAGGGAACTCCTGGCCCAGTACAACCCGGCCGTGGTGGAGGAGCAGTACCAGGCCGCCTTCGACGCCCGTGGTGCACGTTTGGTGCGCACCTTTGATGCGTCCTTCTTGTTCGAGCTCTGGGGTCCGAGTGAGCATGCCGAGGAGCTCCAGTGCGTGCTCAGGGCCCACGAGGTGGCCTATGCCCCCGAGAAGTTGCACGTGTCGGCTTCGGAGCGGATGTATGACGCGTTCATGAACCTGGTCCGGTCCGCGACCAACCCCACCGAGAGCGCCGGGGGTGCCGAGGGGCAGGCCGAAGACGGCAAGGGCAGCAAGGGCGGTCAGGGTCGCAAGCGTGCTGCGGTGGCGATGATCAACATCATGGTGCCCCTGCCCACCTTCCTCGGCCTCCAGAACCAGACCGAGGGTGCGGGGCCGGCGGTGACGCAGGATGGGCAGGTGGTCTCCATGGCCGCGGTCCGTGCCCTGGCCCCCAACTGTGTGCTGCGTCGGATGATCACCTCCCCCAAGGGTGACCGGGTGTTGGACGTGGGCCGTACCCAGCGCGACGCTACGGGTGCTCTGCGGGACGCGGGGCTGTTCGGTCACACCACCTGCGCTTGGCCCCAGGGGTGCAACTTCCCGGCCAGTGGGTCGGAGGCCGACCACAAGCAGAGCTTCTCGGCCGGTGGGTCCACCAGCGCGGACAACATTCAGCCACTCTGCTCGGACCACAACCGGCTCAAGTACCGCAGGGAGACCAACCCCGAGGCCTCCATCTGGCAGGGCCGCCCCTCCCACCGCAACCGCAACAACAAGGGGGAGGACCCGGACGGGGACCCGGAGCCAGCCCAACCCCCTTCCTGGAGTCACGGTCACCCTCGTTTTTGACTCCAACTAGGGGGTTCACCACACACCGGTACCACTCGAGACCGCCCCGGTGTTTCGCGCTGCCCACCGTGACCGGCCGCGACACCCGACCCGTCAACGCTCCGGCGCAGGGGCAGGCATCGGCCGCCAGGCCGTGCTGTTCGGGGTTCGGGGTTCGGGGTTCGGTTTTCGCAGGGGCGAGTGACCGGCCGCGACACCGCCAGGCGTCAACGCTCCGGTGGAGTGGCAGGCATCGGCCGCCAGGCCGAGGGGGTTACCCGGCCGAAGGCCGTGTTGGTCCCGCTCAGGCCTCGACCACGCGTCCCCCTTTCCCGATAGCCGCCAACCCGCCGTCGGAGCGGAGCGGGTCAAGGTGGAGCGCCGTTGACGCGCGAAGCGCTCGATGGCGACGACCTTGAGGCGCGCAGCGGAGACGGCCACAATCACGCGGCGGGAAAGGAGGACACCCCAGCGCAGAAGACAACCCCCACCCCCCAGGGCAAACCCCGCCCCGTCCCCACCCGTCCCTGTGTCGCCCCGTCCCCACCCGTCCCTGTGTCGCCCCCGTCTCCGTCCCCACCCGACTCCGGGCCAGTGTCAGCGGTTTGTGAGGCGGTACAGGCTTCCGTTGTCCTCGCGTTCCAGGAAGCCCTCTTCCACCAGGTAGCGGCGCATGGCGGAGGGGTCATCAAAGCAGGTACGGATAGCGATGTTGACCTGCTTCTCCGTGTACTCGAGCCCGGGGGCGAACAGGCGATCGGCGATCCGTTCGAAAACGGCCAGGCGCAACTCCCGCTTGGCGGGCATCGATGTGAGGCGGCCGTCATGGAAGAGAGCGTCCACAGGGTCGGTCACCTTGGTCTCGTCCTTGTGCGCCCGCATGGCCTCGGCGAACACGTCGGCCACCGGGACCACGCGCGATCCCTCCTCCCGGAGCAGACCGTCCCGGATCAGGCGGTTCAGGCGCCTGACCAGCTTGGATCCCTGGATTTCTGGCCGGTCCAGGCCTTCGGGGCCGGCGGCGACCACTCGGGCGTACAGGAAGAGCCGTTCGGGGTCAGCGAGGGACGACACGAGCTGGGTGGGGTGCGGCACTAAGGGAACTCTCCAGTGATAGCAAGGGACTCGCCACGATAGAAGGCACCCCACCACCTCAGCCAGCGGTTTTAGCCTGCCGCGTTATCCCGCAGCGAGCAGCTCCTCGACCACTTGGGCGACACCGTCTTCGCCGTTGGGCGGGGCCACCCTCAGCCCCAGCCCGGGGTCGAGCAGTTCGGGGTGGCCGTTGGCCATCGCGTAACCGGACCCGGCCCAGGTCAGGGCGGACCGGTCGTTCGGCATGTCACCGAAGGCCACCACCTCCTCCCGGCCCACGTCCCACCGTTCACACAGCATGGCGAGTGTGCTGCCCTTGTTCACCCCGGCGGCGCTGACCTCCAGCAGACCGTGCCCGCCCGAGTAGGTGACGTCGGCGAGCGACCCCACGGACTCCCGGGCGGATTCGAGCATGAACTGCACCGCGTACGTGTTGGAACGGGCGATGAGCTTGGCGACCGGCGAGGCTGCCTCGAGCAGCGCGTCAGTGTCGTCGAGGACACCGCTCACCCCGAAGCGCGGCACCCATGAGGCCAGGTGCTCGTCGTAGGCGAGGTCGTGGTAGAAGTCCGTGCCGGTCTCCACCCCGAATCCCAGGTCGGGCAGGCCGCTCCGTAGCTTCTCCACGACCAGGCCGGAGGTGTCGCGGTCCAGGGCACGCGTCAGTACCGGCTCTCTGGGCAGCTGGGTGTGGGCGCCGTTGGCACAGACCACAGCGGCGCAGTCGAACATGGCGGCGATGGCGTCGGTGGCGCGGGCAGGACGGGCGGTCACGATGACCACCCGCACTCCGGCTTCGGAGGCGGCGTTGAGGGCTCGGCGTGCGCGGTCGGGGACCACGCCGCCCCCGTCGAGGAGGGTTCCGTCGAGGTCTGTGGCGATCACACGGGGAAGGGCCATGGGACGAATTATGGCTGCCGTCGATACGAGGGGGAACTCACACCCCCGATTCCGGAGCCGTGGTCGGGCCGGAGCCGAGTTCGGTCCTGAGGCGGTTCGTGCCGAGTGTCGCGGTGTGTGCCGGGATACGGTTGGCTTCCACCTTGCGCCGGGGTCGCCGTCGTGCACGGGTCCGCGGCGGACGGCCTGTTCGGGAGGCGACCGTATGCTGCGACGCTCGACCATCATGACCTGGGTCAAGCGAGGACTGCTCGGGCTGCTGGCGACACAGGTCGCGGTGGTCGCGACCCTCGTCGGTATCGACCACTGGCGTAAGAAGGTGCGCCCGCACCGGGTCAACTTCCCCCGCACCGAACCGGCTTCGATGCCGGTCGGGAGCACCACCGCCACGGTCTACACCTACGGCGAGAACCTCTTCGAGGACATGCTCGAAGCGATCCGGGGTGCTCGCCACCGGATCCTGTTCGAGTCCTACATCTTCAAGGCCGACGCGGTGGGCCAGGAGTTCAAGTCCGCGCTCATCGAAGCATCCAGACGCGGTGTCGAGGTGTACGTCATCTACGACGGCTTCGCCAACCTCGTCGTCCCCCGCTCTTTCTTCCGTTTCCCTCCTGAGGTACAGGTGCTGCGCTACCCGGCGTTCCGCCCAGGTGTGCTGCTGATGAACGTCCGCAAGTCCGGGCGCGACCACCGCAAGATCCTCACGGTGGACGGCCAGGTCGGTTTCGTCGGCGGGTTCAACGTGGGCTCCACCTACGCCATCGAGTGGCGCGACACGCACCTGCGGGTGGTGGGCCCGTCGGTGTGGGAGCTGGAGAACGCCTTCGTCGACTTCTGGAACACCAACCGGAGCTCCGACCAGCCCGACCTGGAGGGCTTGGGCGAAGCCGAGTGGGACTCGCGGATCCGGGTCCACCGAAACGTCCCCGAACTGCTCATCTACCCGATTCGGGCGATGTTCCTGGAGGCCGTGGACCGGGCCAGGGACCACGTGATCTTCACCCAGGCCTACTTCATCCCCGACCGCGAACTCGCCAACGTCCTGATCGAGGCGGCCCGCCGCGGCGTGGACGTCAACGTGCTCGTCCCGGAGAACTCGAACCACATCGTCGCCGACTGGATGGCGCGCGGGCGCTACTCGGAACTACTCCGAGGCGGGGTTCGCCTGTGGTTGTACAAGGACGCGATGGTGCACGCCAAGACCGCCACGGTGGACGGCCGCTGGAGCACGATCGGCACGGCCAACGTGGATCGGTTGAGCCTGACCGGCAACTACGAGATCAACGTGGAGATCTTCGACGAGGGTGTGGCCAAGCACTTGGAGCGGGTCTTCGACACCGACCTCACCAACGCCCGTGAACTCACCGAGGAGGAGTGGCGCGGCCGCCCATTCATGGCGAAGTTCAGCGAGATGGTCCTGGCGCCCTGGCGCGGCTTCCTCTGACCCGGCGGTCGTCTTCGCGGGCGACCGCAGACCCCGCGCGAGCTCGGGAGATCCCAGCTGGGAGACTCCGGAACTCGCCGGGGTTTCCTAGCGGCCGGAGACGGTCATCAAAGAGTCCGCGCCGGGGCCAGGTGCGGTGTTCTGGCCCTGCTCGAGGGCCTCGTGCTGGAGGAGCTGGAGCCTGGGGGAGGGGGCAATGCCCAGTTCGCGGTCCAGGACCGAACGCAGCTTCTGGTAGGCGTGCAGGGCGTCAGCCCGGCGGCCCGACCTGTGCAGGGACTCGATCAGTTGTGCGTGGAACGACTCGTTGAGCGGATGCGAGATGACCAGGGAACGCAGCTCGGGGATGATGTCCTCGTGGCGTCCCATGGACCGCTCCGCCTCGATGCGCAGGTGTGTGGCCCGCAGTCGGAGTTCGGCCAGGTAGGTGGCGTGGGCATTGAGAACCTCACCCACGTTGATATTGGCGAACGCCGGGCCGCGCCACAGAGTGAGTGCTTCGGACAGGAGCGCGGTCGCGATCTCCGGCTTCCCGCTGAGGGTCGCGGACTTCGCCTGTTCCACGAGGCGTTCGAACTCCCAGGCATCCACCTGGTCGCTCTGCAGCTGGATCAGGTAACCGGGGGGACGGGTACTCAGGAGTTCTCGCCCGTCGGGGGTGAGGCGCTCCCGGCTGAACAGCTGCCGGGCGTGGTAGACGTACGTCTGCAGTGTGGTCATCGCGCTGCGTGGCGGGTTCTCCCCCCACAGTTCCTCGATGAGGGTGGTGGCGCTCACGATTTCGTGGCGTCTGGCCAGGAGCAGCGCTATCACCTGCCCGCTTTTCGACGTGTTCAGGGTTAGGGATCTGCCGTCGTCAGTGGTTATTTCCATTGGGCCAAGGACATTGAATCTCAACGTATCCCCCGTGGGTTCGCTAGCGCCAGAAAATAAGTGATGATATGATCACTGAAAGCGATCGATTCTCACTTCGGCATGGGTGTCGCGTTCCGTTTCCGGGTTCACTGAAACGGTTGATGCTGACTCGCTGGGCTCAGGCTTGAGGGTGTCGAGTTGGATGAAGGGTGATCCACTCGCGCCGGTCGTATGTGTGCTGGATCTTCGGCTTATTCCACCCGCTGTTCGGTAGTCTAGGCGGATTCGGGTAAGAGTTTCAAGAGAACTCTAAAGAATCTCTAACCATGTCCTGTGACGTATCTAACGGCAGTCATGCCTTTGGTTCCATGCTTTCCGCAGTGTTTCCGGAGGTGGGCGCGGGGAATTCAGGAAAATGATCGAGGGAAATTAAAAAATGGCCTGAATCGGCCATTTTCCGATACTGTCCCGAGCTGTTAGGAGGCCGTGCCCCGGTGTGACGGGATGAGTCCCAGGTCCCGGGCGGTCGCGGCGGCCTCGCCGCGCGAGCTGACGCTCAGCTTGTCCAGGATGTTGGCGACGTGGTACTTCACCGTGTGCTCGCTGATGTGCAGCTGCTGCGCGATGTGCCGGTTGCGCCTTCCCAGGACCAACTGCTGCAGCACGTCGACCTCTCGCGGGTTGAGGTGCGCCACCGCCCGCTCCTGCGTGGTTCCCGGCAGGTCCAGGGGGAGTCGGGCGCTGATCGTGGTGCCCCATCCGGAGACCGCGTCCACGCGCAACTCGGCGTCCAGCCCGTTCAAATGGGTCCTGAGCCGTCGTACGCCGAAGTCCGTCTCGGTGAGTCCGCCGGGTCCGTCGTCGCGCACTGACACCACCAGCGTGGCGCCCTCGATGTCCCAAGCCACTCTGATCCGGGTCACGCCGACCTGCTCCAGCATGGTGAGTACCGAACTGCGCACCATGGCCCGCGCCGCGGTGGCCATCTCTGTGGGCAGCGGGTGTTCGCCCCGGCTCGGACGGCCCAGCTCCAGGGCCGTTTCCCGGTGGCGCATGAGGATCAGGAGCTTGTTCGCCATGTTGGAGAAGGCCTCTTCGAGACTTTCCTCGCCCTGGCTGCGCTTGTAGTCGTCGGAGGTGCGCAGGTTCACTAGGGCCGACGCGGCCAGATCCGTCGCCGTGCGGCGGGCCGTCAGGTCATCCAGGTTCCTGGAGCGGAGCGCACCCAGGATGCCCGTGAGAGTGGCCGCGTGCGTGTCGGTGAGTTCGGTGACGGCACGGTTGCGTTCACCTGCGACCAGCCGGGACTGCGAAAGCTTCGCCGGCTCCGCGGACGAGTTGAGCGACTTGACGTGGATGGTCGTCAGGTCCCACAGGTGCTGTACGACCTCGCACTGGGCAGGGGAGGGGACCTGGCCGTCCTCGAGGACCGCCGTCAGCAGGGTGCCCGCCGACCCGTCGGGCGAAGAGGCCACGACCAGCACCGGATACTCGTCCCCGGCCACTTTGGCGTGGCCGGTCCACGGGACGCCCGCCTCGACCGCTTCGGCGAAGGGAACGAGTTCCGAGATCTCCGTCCGCCGGGTCAGCTCGGGGCTGCCGTACGTCCTGAGGGCGGATTCGGAACAGTCCCCGGTAAGCACGAGCAGCGCGCGGTGAGGCAGGACGTCGGCCATGACCTCGGAAAGTGTCGGGAGGCTCCTCGCGAGAGGGGCCCTGAGCAGGGTGACGACGGCCGCGAGGGAACGCTCGGGGCTCGACCATTCATCCAGTGCCATGGACCTCACTGTACGTGGAGCACCTGAGGAGTACCTCTGACCTTTCGGCTAGGTCCAACTAGCCGAAGTACCGGCTCCCCCGCGCGAGTTTCGCTCGCGATGCTGGATGAGAGGCACGCTCCGTCAGGTGCCCGAACTGACAGGAACGCCAATAGACCCAGCGAGGCGCATACAAAGGGGCGGAATCCATGGCCACTTCTTCGATATCGATCGCCGTCGCCCACCACAGCGGTTTCGGGCACACGGCCCGGCTCGCCCAGGAGGTGCGAGAGGGTACCACGGAGGTTCCCGGTACCGACACCGCCCTGATTTCCGTCGACACGATCGACGAGGCGGGTTGGTACACCCTGGACACCGCCGACGCCGTCATCTTCGGTTCGCCGACCTACATGGGAAGCGCGAGCCCGGACTTCCACCGCTTCGCCTACGAGTCGGGCACCCGCTGGGCGCGGCAGGCCTGGGCGGGGAAGATCGCGGCCGGCTTCACCAACTCCTCGTCGAAGAGCGGGGACAAGCTGCACACACTGCACTATTTCACCCTCCTGGCGGCCCAGCACGGAATGCACTGGGTGAGCCTCGGCCTCATGCCCGGTTGGAACGAGAGCACGGCCTCCGAGGACGACCTGAACCGCCTCGGGGTCTGGCTCGGAGCCGCCGCCCAGTCCAACAAGGACCAGGGCGCGGAGGACATGAACAAGGCAGACCTGGACACCGGTGCCCACCTGGGCCGCAGAGTCGCCGAACACGCGCATCTGCTCGCCCGGGCCCGGGTCGCCGCCTGACCCCGGGCCGGCCCCTCAATACCCAAGACCGCGTGCCGGTGAACCCCACCGGTCACCACCCACAAACGGGAAGATCCATGAACCTGAACCGTCAGATGATCCTGGACCTGGGCATCCTCGTCGCCCGCCTCGGCATGGGGTGGACCATGGTCGCCCACGGATGGCAGAAATTCTTCGAATGGGGCGTCGAAGGCACCGCAGCCTTCATGGGAGCGGGTGGCGTACCGCTGCCGATGATCAGCGCGCCCTTCGCCGGGGCCGTCGAGCTCGGCGGTGGTCTGCTCCTCATCGCCGGGGTCGCCACACGCTTGGCGAGCCTGGGCATGGTCTTCGTAATGGCCGGTGCCTTCGTTTTCGCGCAGAACAGCAGCACCATCTATATGGCGGACGATGGGTACGGCTACGTCATGGCCGTCGCGGTGTGCTGCCTGCTGCTCGCGGCGACAGGTTCCGGCCGGTTCGGCGGGGACCACCTCATCGCCAAGCGTTTCTCCAGAGGGAAGGAAGGCGGGCGCCGAGCTCAGCACGCGCCCGCCTGAGCCGCCGGAAGAACCGACCGCGCCAACGGGTGCTGAGACCGCCGGTGGCACAGGACGAACAGCACGAGGGGCGGGACGAGGAGAACCCCGTCCCGCCCCTTCCGCTTCGGCCCGGTGCTAGTTCGGTGGCTCAGTGCGGTTCGACGATGAGCAGCGGCTCGCCGAACTCCACGTTCGCCGCGTTCGCCACGAGGACCGCCACCACACGTCCCGCGACGTCGGAGTGCACGGGAAGCATCAGCTTCATGACCTCCACGATCGCTATCTGCTGGCCCTCCTCCACGGTCTCGCCCTCCTCCACGAAGGGGGGCGCCCCCGGTTCGGGCGACCGGTACAGCACGCCCACGGCGGGTGAGGTGATCCGGCGCCCGTCGGGGAACCCGTCCGGCCCGGGCACGGGCTGACCGGGGGCCTCCGAATGGGGCCCGGACCCGACGGACCAGTCCGAGTCGGTGACTCTCTCGACCGCGTCCGTCCCGGACGGGAACGGCTCGGCCACGGACCACTCAGCTTCCACCGTGACACCGCCCGCCCGGACCCGCAGCGTGCTCGGTGGTTTCGGGAAGCTCTCCAACAGCCGCAGCACGTTGCCGCGGACCAGGTCCAGGGTCTCCTCGACCCCGTCCGGCGGGTGGGTGTCCTCGGCCTCGTCGGCCCGATCACGCTCTGGCGTGCCCAGTGTCATGGGTGCTCCTCAGACTCGTGGAACCGGTGGTACGCCGGTGCGCGGCTCAGTAGTTGCCCAGACCGCCGCAGACGTTCAGTGCCTGGGCCGTGACTGCAGCGGCCCCGTCGCCGATGAGGTAGCCGACCATCTCGGCGACCTCGTACGGCTCCACGTAGCGGCCCATGGGCACGCGCGAGGTGATCCGGGAGTGGACCTCTTCCTCGTCCACCTCCCAGATGCCGGAGTAGTGCTCGCGAACCCGCTCCGCCATCGGGGTCTCCACGAAACCGGGGCACACCGCGTTCACCGTGACACCCGTGCGGGCCAGTTCCAGGCCCAGCGCCTTGCTGAAGCCCACGACACCGTGCTTGGAGGCGGAATAGGGCGCCGCGTGCACCACCCCCTGCTTGCCGCCGGTCGAAGCGATGTTGATGATCCGGCCGTGTCCGCGGTCCAGCATCCCCGAGGAGTTCAGGACCGCCTTGGTCACGAGGAAGACGCTGTTCAGATTGGTGTTGATGACGTCGTACCAGAGCTCGTCGGTGAGGTCTGCCGTGGCGCCGCCGCCGGGGCGGCCCGCGTTGTTGACCAGGACATCGATCTGGCCGTAGCGCTCCATACAGGCGTTCACCAGGGCCGAGCCGTCCTCGGGGGAGGTCACGTCGCAGGCGCGCCCGTCGGCCTCCAGCCCCTTGTCCCGCAGATCCCGGACGATCTCGGCCACCGCGTCCCCGTTTCTGGAGCACATGTACACGCTCAGGCCGCGCTGGGCCAGGAAGGCGGCGGTCTCCAGTCCGATACCGCTGGTCGCCCCGGTAACGAGGGCCACCTGTTGGTTGGCTTCGGGCATGGTCACTCCTCGGTCTCTCAGTGGAAGGTGGTGCCACCAGAGTGCGGACGCCGCCTTGAGTACCGGTCGAACACCTCTGGAACCCGGAGCGTCCGTGCCCAAGCAGGGCGCCCGCGCGCTCAAGCAGGGTTCGAGCGGGGTCGGCCACTGTGGGCCCACCGACCGTCAGGAGGAATGACATGACCTATCCGCACGCCTCCCTCTACGCGGAGGTCCAGCTGTTCTACGCGCGCCAGATGCGGCTGTTGGACGACCGGAAACTCGAGGACTACGCGGGCACCTTCACGGAGGACGCCGAGTTCGGCCACACACCGGGCCGGGAGCCCGCGCGGACCCGCGCGGGGATCGTCCGCGACCTCGTCGCGGTCCACCGCAAGTTCGAGGACGACCCCCAGCAGCGCCGCCACATCTTCACGATGATCGACATCGACCCGCGTGACGACGGATCCACCGGGTCGACCTGCTACGCCCTCATCACCACCACGCGCCCCGGACGCCACCCCGAGGTCGTGCGCACCTGCGTCGTCCACGACGTACTGGTGCGCGGTGGGGACGGGAACCTGCTCAACCGGTCCCGTCACGTCGAGCACGACTGAACGGTTCCCCGAAACCGGGGAACGAGGTGTCGACCCGTAGGCGGCACGGCGGCCCGGACCGTGTGGTCCGGGCCGCCGCTGTGCTAGGGGAGTGGTCTCAGTCGCCGTCGAGCAGGCGGTCGACGAGGGCTGTGGAGTGCTCGGCTCCGCGGAAGCGTGCGTCGGACAGGACCCGGTCGAGGAACTCCGCGGTGGTGCGGACCCCGGGGCCCGAGACGACGAACTCGCCCAGCGCCCCGCGCATCCGGCCGACCGCCTGTTCCCGGTCCGGAGCCCAGACGACCACCTTCGCCAACAGCGAGTCGTAGTACGGCGGCACCGTGTAGCCGGCGTGCGCGTGGGTGTCCACCCGGACGAACGGGCCTCCGGGAGGAAGGAACTCCTCGATCCTGCCCGGGGCGGGCACGAACTCCCGGGTGGGGTCCTCGGCGTTGACACGGCACTCGATCGCGGCCCCCCGAAGGGTCACGTCGTCCTGGGTGAGCTCCATGGGCAGGCCCGCCGCGATTCGGATCTGCTCCCGCACCAGGTCGACCCCGGTGGCGATCTCGGTCACCGGGTGTTCGACCTGGATACGGCAGTTGACCTCCATGAAGTAGTACTCGCCCTCGGGGGAGACCAGGAACTCGAAGGTCCCCGCGCCCACGTACCCGGAGGCCAGGGCCCCCTCGACCGCGGACCGGCAGATCCGCTCAGCCAGCCCCTCGGACAGGGCGGGGGCGGGCGTCTCCTCCACCAGCTTCTGGTGTCTGCGCTGCACACTGCAGTCGCGCTCACCCAGGTGGACGGCGTTGCCCCGCCCGTCGCAGAGCACCTGCACCTCGACGTGCCGTGCCTCGTCTAGGTACCGCTCCACGTAGACCGTCGCGTCGCCGAACAGGATCTGCGCGGTGGCCTGTGTCCGGCGGAACTCCTCCGTGAAGCGGTCCGGGTCGCGGACCACCGTCATGCCCCGGCCACCGCCCCCGGCGGAGGCCTTCACGATGACCGGGTAGCCGATCCGGTCCGCCAGCGCTGCCGCCTCGTCCACGCCCAGGGGATCGATACTCCCCGGGAGCAGGGGCAGACCGGCCTTGTCCATAAGGGCGCGGGCCGACGTCTTGTCGCCCAGAACCTCCATGACCTCGTAGGGCGGTCCGATGAGGGTGACACCCTCCGCCTCACACGCCTCCGCGAAGTGCGGTGACTCTGACAGGAAGCCGTAACCGGGGTGGATCGCAGCCGCCCCGGTGTGGGCGGCTGCTTGGAGGACCGCGGCCGGGTCGCCGCGGCCGGTCCGATCTGCACCGACTCGTCGGCGATCCGGCACACCATTGAGTCCCGATCGGCGGTGGAGTGCACGGCCGCGGTCCGAATCCCCAGTTCACGGCAGGATCGGGCCACGCGTACGGCGATCTCGCCCCGGTTGGCGATGAGGACCTTGTCGAACGGGGGCCCGCTCCGTCCCCTGCCGTTCGCCGGGGCGCCCATCAGCGCACCCCCTCGGAGAAGGCGCTGATCTCCGCGTCCAGGGTGACGGCCGAACCGAACTGGCGGAACCGGGCCCGGCGGTCGGACCGCAGGGCCTCCCCGCCCATCCGGGTCAACCGGTCCAACTCGTGGCTCAGTGCGTCGCGCAGGAGGTCGCCGGAGGCGATCGGGTCGGCGCCCGTCCCGCCCGGCGGCTCGGGAATCACCCCGTCCACCACACCGAACCGCAGGAGATCACGCGAGTTCAGCCGCAGGGCCGCCGCGGCTCGCGGCGCGGCTGTGGGGTCCTTCCACACGATCGCCGCGCAGCCCTCGGGTGTGATGACCGAGTAGACGCTGTTGGAGAACACCAGTACCTGGTTGGCTACCGCGATCCCCAGCGCCCCGCCGCTGCCCCCCTCCCCGAGGATGGCGCAGATCACGGGCACTCGCAGGGCGCTCATCAGCTTCAGGTTCTCGGCGATGGCGACGGCCTGGCCCTGCTCCTCGGCGTCCGCACCGGGGTAGGCGCCCGGTGTGTCCACGAGGGTGACCACCGGTAGACCCAGCTTGTCGGCCATCCGCATGAGTCTGCCCGCCTTCCGGTACCCCGCGGGCGCGGCCATACCGAAGTTGTGCCGGGTAAGCTCCGCCAGGTCGTGCCCCTTCTGCTGGCCGACCACGACCACCGGTCGGCCGTCGAGCCACGCCGTCCCCCCGACCATCGCCGGGCAGTCCCCGGAGACGCGGTCTCCGCGCAGCTCCTGGAAGTCCTCGAAGGCCATGCCGAGGTAGTCCAGCAGGGTCGGGCGATCCACCGAGCGAGCCCGGACGACCTGGTCCCACGGGTGGGGTTCGGGTAGGGAACCGGCGTTGCGCACGGCGGGGTCCGACACGGGTCGTCGGTCACCGTGCGCGCCCGAGGAGGCCGCGCGCAGCAGACGGCCCAGCTCGCGGCGGAGTCTGGGCCGGGGTGTGACTATGTCGATGAAACCGCGCTCCAGCAGGAACTCCGCCGTCTGGAACTCGGGGGGAAGCTCCTGGCGGATGGTCTGTTCGATCACCCGCCGTCCCGCGAACCCCAGGCGTGCGCCCGGCTCGGCCATGATGACGTCAGTCAGGGTCGCGAAGGACGCTGCCACCCCTCCGTAGGTCGGGTCGCAGACCAGCGAGACGGTGAGGACTCCCTCCTCGTCCAACCGGCCCAGGGCCGCGCTTGTCTTGGCCATCTGCATCAGGGACAGCGCGCCCTCCTGCATCCGCGCCCCGCCCGAGGAGGCCACGATGATCAGCGGCGCGCGTTCGGCGAGCGAGGTCTCGGCGGCCTGGGTGATCAGTTCACCCACCGCGGTCCCCAGACTCCCGCCCAGGAACCGGAAGTCCATGACAGCCAGGACTGCGGGGACGCCCCCGATCTCGGCGCGGGCGCACAGGACCGCCTCGTCCATGCCGGTGCTGGTCCGTGCCCTCTCCAGCCGCTTCGGATAGGGCGTGGTGTCGGTGAAGGACAGCGGGTCCCCGGAGACCACACGGAAGTGCAGGGGCTCCAGGGTTCCCGGGTCGGCCAGCAAGCTCAGCCGTTCATCCGCGGTGAGCGGGTGGTGGTGCTCGCATTCGGGGCAGACACCGAGGGCCCGGTCGAGGCGCGGTCCGAAGACGGGGCGCTGGCATCCCGCGCACAGCACCCAGTGCGCGGGGGACGTGGTCTGTTCGGCGGTCTGGGTCATCGTGCTTCTCCTTGCTGTGGTCATGAGCGCCGGTGCGCGCCAGTCACACCTGGATGATCTGCGCGGACCACGCGGTCGCCGCCGATTGGAACTGGAGCGCCATGTGCCCCGCGGCGGAGTTCACGTCGCGCCAGAACCGCTGGACCGGGTCGCTGGTCGTCTGGCCGGTGGTCCCCACCGACCGCAGGAGGCGGTTGGCGACGTCCACCAGCGTCTCGGTGGCCAGCGCGGCGTCCCGCCAACTGCGCATGGTCTGCTCCACGGTGATCCGTGGCCCCAGGTCGGCGAGTCGGGACGAGTTGAGGAGGAGGTACTCCGCCGTGTCGATCTCACCCGAGGAGCGGGCCAGGACCATGTCGTAGCTGGGGCGGTTGAAGATGGGCATGCCGGGGAGCGCCGGCGGCGCGTTCACCGCCGCTCGGATCTTGCGTTCGGCGTGGCCGGTCCAGCCCTCGATGGCGCCGCGCGCGGCACCCAGCACGGGCGCGGCGAACATCGTCACCGTGGCCTGCATCGGCACGGCGTGGCGGTCGGAGTCCGAGGCGGGCGCCTTGCCTTCGAACAGGTCCTGGCGGTTCATCGTCCGGGAGTCGGGCACCTGGACGTCCTCCACGTGGACGGTGTTGCTCCCGGTGGCGGCCATCCCCATGTTGGACCAGGTGTCCTCGCTCCGGAGCGAGGACCGGGGCACGGCCAGCATCAGCGGGCGAACCTGACCGTCATCGATCCCCTTGGCGCCCAGAAGCGCCCAGTCGCAGTGGTCCACCGCGCTGATGAACGGCCAGGTCCCGGAGAGCCGCCAGCCGCCGGACACCCGCTCCGCCGTTCCAAGGGGCGTCAGGGACGCGACAATCAACGGGTCGGGGCCCTCCGCCCACAGCTCCGCGCACCCCTCCTCGGGGAGGTGCGCGGCCATACGGCCGACGTGGGCGGTGAGCGAGGCACACCAGGCGGTGGACGTGCACCCCTCACCGACGGTCGCCACCGCACGGGTCAGGCCCTCGAAGGATCCCTCCGCGCCTCCGTGGCGGACGGGGACGAAGTGCCGTGCGAACCCCGCGTCGAGGATCGCCTTGGCCACGTCCGGTTCCAGGTTGCGTGCGCTTTCCATCTCTTCGGCGTGCCGTGCGGCCAGGGTCGAGACGTTCTCGGCCGCCGAGGCCAGTGCTTGGTCCGACATTGTGCCCTCCTGTGTGTAGACACGGTCGTCCCGACGATGCGCACCGGCGGTCGAAGATGACTCGATCGGTGCTAGTGCCGACGACCCCTCCTTCTGAGCGGGTGAACCCGGCCGAACGGCTGGGCCACGTTGGGTCGCGCGCACGCGAAGCTGAAGCCGGGGCCCGTCCCGGGCCGCCGAGAACACCGTCCGAACGGGGGAACCATGTCGGAGAACGTCCTGTCCCATCGCGTAGCCACCCGGCGCGCCGCCCTGACAGCGCTGAGTGCGGGCGCCGCGGTCACAGGCTTGGGTGCGTGCGGCGCGTTGTCGTCCGACGACCTCCCCGACTCGGCGGCGAGCCCCGACGGGACTTCCGGGACAGCACCCTCCCCGGGGGCCACACCGACCTGTGTGCTGACACCGGAGGGAACCGAAGGCCCCTTCTACGTGGACGTGGACCTGGTGCGCCGGGACATCGCCGAGGGAAGGCCAGGAGTACCGGTCACCCTGCGGCTGACGGTGGTGGACGCCGTGTCGTGCGAACCCCTCAGTGACGCCGAGGTGGACGTCTGGCACGCGGACGCGACGGGTGTCTACTCCGGGATCACCTCGGAGGGCACCGATGGGGAGAGCTTCCTCCGGGGCATCCAGGTCACCGATGAGGAGGGCACGGTCGAGTTCGCCACGCTCTACCCGGGTTGGTACGACCGGCGCACCGTGCACTTCCACGTCAAGGTCCATGTCGAGGGGGACGTGGTGCACACGGGGCAGCTCTACTTCGACGACGAGATCAACGAACAGGTATCCCAAGTCGACCCGTACGTAGGGCGCGGTGGCCGGGAGACCACCAACGACAACGACATGTTCTACCCGTCCAGCGGCAGGGAGTCGACGATTCAGGCGACGGGTTCACCGGACGAGGGATACGAGGCCGTCATGGTGCTGGGCGTCCAACCGGACTAGGGAATGCCTCGGGGGTGCAGAAGGCTCCGGGGTGTCTCAGGGCTGCTTCTGTGTCGACCGCGGATCGAGGGATCTTCAACCGGGCGCCGGGAGTCTGCTGCTGTCCGGTGGGACGCGGACAGCTCCGCTGGGGCGCGGACGGTTTCGCTTGCCCCGGGCCCCACCCCTTCTTCGAAAAGAGGTATCCCGATGAGACGAGAACCCGGCAGGGCGCTCACGGTCGTAGCAGCCTCCGCCGCCGCGCTGCTCCTTACCCCGTGGGTGATCCCCGCGGCGGCCGAGAGCGAGAACGAGTCCTCCTTCGGCCCCGAACGGCCCTACCGGCTGGTCTGGGACGACTACAGCAACGGGCTCGACACCGAGGGCCCGGACGCCGATTGGTGGCTCCTGGCCGACGGTGACTACGTCGCCGACGACGGCATCGTCACCACGTCCAGGGGGCAGGTCGAGATCGCCGCCTCCGGTACCCATCCCGAGACCGGTGAGCCCGCATTCACCAACACCTTGGCGCAGGAAGAGGAGAACGGGGGTATCCGGGGCGACCTCGACCACGTCAAGTGGCTCAGCTACGCCAACCACGAGGCCTCCACCGGCCAGATGGGCTTCGACGCGGTCCCCGGCCGGGAACTGTCCTGTGAGACCACCATGTGGGGACACACCACGGGTACCGAGGAGCACCCCTTCGGTGACGCGGTGGTCGACCCCCAGGACGACCTGCGCCTGGCCTCCGTCGGCCTGACCGTCCACGACGTGGAGACCGACACCCTGTTCGAGTTCCTCTTCACCAACACGCAGATCTACGTCTTCTACGAGCGCCTGGCCGCCAACCGGACCGAGGACAACAACTACTGGTCGTTCCTTTACACGATCCCGGTCGCGGACCGGGAGCCCGAGGACAGCCACCGCTTCCGCATCTCCTACGACAGGGAGAACGGGAAGGTTTTCTGGTACCTCGACGGACGCAGGGTCTTCGAGGTCGACCGCATCGGCGAGAGCCTCGATCCCACCGACGACATCGACTACGGCGACTACCTGATGCTCGACCACGGCGGCGTTGAGGAGGAGGTCGAGCCCCGCCAGCTGGCCTGCGGCATGGGCTCCTTCACCATCGTCGACGGCGCGGTCGCCCAGCCCGGCCACGACGGAGACGGTCTCGTGAAGCTGTCCACCGCCGAGGACCACTACTTCGACCCGGTACTGGGTGAGCCCTACCAGCAGAACTTCCTCGACGAGGAGAGCCTCGAGGGCAACCGGGTCTGGGGCCAGGGCGCCACCTTCGGCATGACCCCCCTGGTGATCAGCAGCACCCCTATTCGCCGATGACCCCACACGACCACGGCGGGGCCGCACCGGAGCGGTCGGCCCCGCACTGAAAGGAGAGGACCGGATGTCCGTCGAAGAGCTGATCGGGGCCTGGCGGCTCCTCACCTACCACGATGTCGACGAGGCAAACGGCGACCTCAGTGAGGGGCCGCTCGGCCCTGATCCCCGTGGGCTGCTGATATACGCCGACTCCGGCCACGTCTCGGTGGGCATGATGCGGGGCTCCGGTGACCCCTCCTACATGGGGTACGCGGGTACCTGGCGGTTGGACGGGACGAGGGTGGTCCACGAGGTCCGGGTCGCATCCCACAGTCACCTGGTCGGAACCGACCAGGTGCGCGACGCCGTCCTGGACGGGCACCGCCTCACCCTCCGGGGCACCGCGGTCCTGGACGGGCACCGCCTCACCCAACAGGGCACCGTGGTCAGCGGGCAGCGCCGACAGCGGCGCGTCCTGGTCTGGGAGCGCGAACGGGACGTTGAGTGAACGACAACGGATGCGAAGGAGAGCTCCGGTGACCTATGCCTACGATGCTGAACTGGCGCCTTGGGCGCCACGGCTGAACCCCCTCGACTACTCCGACCTGGAGACCGCGCGCCCCCGCCTGCGCGAGGTGATGGAGCGCCAGCGGATGTACCAGCCAGTCCGGCCGGTGGAGACTACGGAGGAACTCGTACCGGGCGCCGCGGGGGATCCACCGGTCCGGGTGCGCCTCTACCGTCCCTCGGAGGCTGAAGGCCCCCTCCCCGCGCTCGTCTACCCGCACTGGGGTGGGTTCGTCACTGGTGACCTGGACACCGCCCACTCCTCCTCGACCAGGATCGCCGACCTGGTGGGCGCGGTCGTAGTCTCCGTCGACTACCGGCTGGCCCCCGAGCATCCCTACCCCGCCCCGCTGAACGACTGCTACAGCGTCCTGGAGTGGGTCGCAAACAAGGCTGACGACCTGGGGGTGGACCCTCAACGGCTGGGTGTGGGCGGGCTCAGCGCGGGCGGTGGCCTGGCGGCGGCGCTGACCTTGGCGGCCCGCGACCGGGGCGGACCTCCGATCCGTTTCCAGTACCTGCTCTTCCCCGAACTGGATGATCGGGTCGACACGGTCTCGGCGCGTTCCTTCTCCGACACCCCGATGCTCGACCGGCCGAACCTGCTGGTCAGCTGGGACTGCTACTTGGGAGACCTGGAACGCGGGAGCGCCCGGGTACCCGCCTACGCAGCCCCCGCCCGGGCCTCGGTCCTGGCGGACCTGCCCCCGGCCTTCGTCGGGGTCTGCGAGTTCGACCCCCTGCGGGACGAGGGCCTGGCCTACGCCTGCCGTCTCATCCAGGCCGGGGTGCGCACCGAGGTGAGCCACTACCCGGGCACCTTCCATGCGTCCATCGGTGTCGACTCGGACGTCTCTCGGAGGATGCTGGACGAACAGGTGGATCAGCTGCTCAGGGGCTTGGGCGGCTGACAGGTCGGACGGCGGACGGGCGGAAACCGAGCACGAAAGTTCGGGGGCCGGTGCGACGCACCGGCCCCCTTCGTGTTCCGCGTGCTCCGCACAAGCGGTGTGAGGTTCCCGGTTCGGGAAGGCCCAGGGTTCAGTCGAGCGTGTACTCCTCGCGAACGACCCGCCGGGTCCGGTGCCAGTACTCCAGAGCGGAGAAGGGCCAGTTCGGCGCGGACCGGTTTCCGCTCCGGTACCAGGTGCTGGCCTTGGTCCAACCCCAGGAGCGCAGTTCGTTCGCCTCGTCCACCCACGCGTTGTAGGAATCGTGGACGTCCTTGCGGACCTCGACGGCGCGGTGCCCGCCCTCGAGGAGCAGACGGACCGCGTCGAGCAGGTAGGTCACCCCGCACTCGGAGAAGTAGAAGATGCTCCCTCCCTGCCCCACCAGGTTGGTGTTCGGTCCGTACAGGCAGAACAGGTTGGGGAACCCCGGGATTGTCAGACCGAGGTAGGCGCGGGGCTCCCCGTTCCAGTGCTCGTGCAGGTCGAGTCCGCCGCGCCCGGTCACGCGCATGGGTGCCAGGAAACGGGAGGCCTCGAACCCGGTGGCGTAGACCACGGCGTCCACGTCGTGCTCCGTGCCGTCGGCGGTCACGATCCCGCGCGGGGTGATCTCGGTGATCGTCTCTGTCACAAGGGAGACGTCGTCGCGCTTGAGCGTGGCGAACCAGCGCCCGTCGTCGCGGAAGACCCGCTTGGCACCCACCGGGTAGTCCGGTATCACGTGCCGCAACAGCTCGGGGGAGTCGGAGACCTGGGCCGTCATGGCCTCCGTCAGCGCCGCGCGCAGCCCGTCGTTGAGCGCGGACACCGCGCGTTCGGTCGGCGGGTACGCCTCGTCCACGATCCACCCCTGCAGGATGCCGCCCTCCTCCAGTAACCCCGGCGCGAAGAGCCAGAGCCGGTACCACTGCGCGTAGTAGGGAACGTGCCGCAGCAACCACGCCAGGCCGTCGGGGACGGCGTCGTGGTAGTGCGGGGTGGGGCGGAGCCATGGCGCCGTGCGCTGGAACACCAGCAGCTCACCGGTGGTCTCGGCGATCTCGGGTACGATCTGGAAGGCGCTGGCGCCGGTGCCGATGACCGCCACCCGCTTGCCCGCCAGCTTCACCCCGTGGTCCCACGTCGCCGAGTGGAAGGAGTCCCCGGCGAAGCTGTTGAGCCCGGGGACGTCAGGCAGGCTTGGGCGGTTGAGCTGCCCCACCGCGCTCACCAGGGTCCGGTACTCCGCGGTCTCCTCCCCTTCGGGGGTGCGCAGGGTGAGTCGCCACACGCTCGCCGCCTCGTCCCAGTCGGCCGCCGCAACCTCGGTGCCGAACCGGATGCTCTCGTACAGGCCGTACTCGCGGGCGACCTCACGAAAGTACTCCAACACCTCCTCCTGGACGCAGAAGTGGTCCGGCCAGTCGTGCGTGCGGGCGAAGGAGTAGTTGTACAGGTGGCTGGCGACGTCCACCCGGCAACCCGGATAGGTGTTCTCGAACCAGGTGCCCCCGACGTCGGTGTTCTTCTCGTACACGGTCACCGGCACCCCGGCCTGGGAGAGCCGGTGAGCCGCCAGTAGCCCGCTCATCCCCGCCCCGATGACGGCGACACCGACCTCCCGGTCCGGGGCGGCGGTGTCCAGCCGCCAGTCCGGGGCCTTGGGATCGGCGCCCGACGGGACGATCTCCTCGGCGATCAGGGGGAGCAGCTCCTCGACGTCGCGGCCCAGGACCCACGCGCTGATTCGGCGCAGCAGGTCGCGGCTGGGCGGCGGGGGAACCGGGGAACCGTCGTCCCTGAAGCGGGCCAGGGCGGCCAGCGCCGTGGCACGTGCCTCTTCTTGGGCTTCGGGGCTCATCCCGCCCTGGGGACGCAGCAGCCAACCGTTGCTCCGTGCGTCCTCGCGCAGGAAGGAGGTGTCCCCGGTCAGGTGGGCGATGGTCATAAGGAGGGCGGGTACCTCCGCGTCGCTCAGGTGCCTCCTCAGGCTCTTGTCGTCGGCGTCGATCGGTGGGGTCTGCGGGTTCAGCGTCATACGCGCCTCCTCAGGATCCGGCGGGTCTCGACGGGCGCCCCGCCTTCCGGTCGCGGCGCCCACCGACCCGGCCAGCATGTGCAGCGGGGCTTGAACCGGGCTCGAACCCGTGTCTCTCCCCGCGTCGGCCGACTCAGCCACCACCGCGGTTCGACCGGCGTTCGAGCCGCCGCTTCGAACCTGTCGTCGAGAAGTTCGTCCGTAGTGACCGTGTTCGGCGAGAGGTGCGAACCATGACCCTTAAGAGAGTTCTCTCGGCCCCGGGAGGAGCGCGATGAACCGCCGTGTGGTGGTCACCGGCATCGGGGTGCGAGCACCGGGCGGCCAGGGGACCAAGGAGTTCTGGGACCTGCTGTCCTCCGGCCGGACCGCGACGAGGCGGATCTCCTTCTTCGACCCGTCCGACTACCGGTCGCAGGTGGCCGCGGAGGCCGACTTCCATCCGGTCCATGAGGGCCTGACCCAGCGCGAGGTCCGCCGCATGGACCGCGCTTCCCAGTTCGCCGTCGTGTGCACCCGCGAGGCGGTCTCCGACAGCGGACTGGACTTCGGCTCCTTCGAACCCACCCGGGTCGGGGTCAGCCTGGGCAGCGCCGTCGCGGCCGCCACCAGCCTGGAACGCGAGTACCTGGTGCTGTCGGACAGCGGCCGCCGGTGGCTCGTCGACCAGGAGTGGCTGTCGCCGTACATGTACGACTACCTCGTGCCCAGCGTCATGCCTGCCGAGGTCGCGTGGACGGTTGGCGCGGAGGGGCCCGTCGCCATGGTGTCCAACGGCTGCACGTCCGGGCTCGACTCGGTGGGCCACGCCGTCCAGCTGATCCGCGAGGGCAGCGCCGACGTGATGGTCACGGGTGCCTCCGACACACCGATCACCCCGATCGTCGTCGCGTGCTTCGACGCCATCAAAGCCACGACCAACCGCAACGACGACCCCGAGCGGGCCTCCCGACCCTTCGACGGCTCACGCAACGGGTTCGTCCTCGCCGAGGGCGCCGCCATGTTCGTCCTCGAGGACTACGAGAGCGCCCTGAAGCGGGGGGCACACATGTACGCCGAGGTCTCCGGCTACGCGACGCGGTGCAACGCGTACCACATGACCGGTCTGAAGAAGGACGGGCGGGAGATGGCCGAGGCGATCCGCAGCGCCCTCGACGAGTCCCGGATCGACCCGAGCACGGTGGATTACGTGAACGCCCACGGCTCGGGCACCAAGCAGAACGACCGGCACGAGACGGCCGCGTTCAAGCGCAGCCTGGGCGAGCACGCCCGGGCCGTGCCGGTCAGTTCCATCAAGTCCATGGTCGGCCACTCGCTCGGTGCTATCGGGTCGGTGGAGATCGCCGCCTCCCTGCTGGCGATCGAGCACAACGTGGTCCCGCCCACCGCCAACCTGGGTCAGCCCGACCCCGAGTGCGACCTCGACTACGTCCCAGTGACCGCGCGCGAGCACCTCGTTGACACGGTCCTGACGGTGGGCAGCGGATTCGGTGGATTCCAGAGTGCGATGACCCTGCGACGAGTGACGGGGGTGGCGGCGTGAAGCGGGCACACGTGACGGGAATCGGCGTGGTGGCGCCCAACGGCTTTGGCCTGGAGGAGTACTGGTCTGCCACGCTCGAGGGCCGAGGGGGCATCCGGCCCCTCGACCGGTTCGACACCTCCGACTACAGTTCCGGGCTCGCCGGACAGGTGGTGTTCACCGCCGAGGACCACCTGCCCAGCCGGCTCCTGCCCCAGACCGACGTCTCGACCCGGATGGCGCTTATCGCGGCCGAGGAGGCGCTGGCCGACGCCAAGGGCGCCACCGCCGAACGTGCCGACTACGACATGGGCGTGGTCACCGCCAACGCCTCCGGCGGTTTCGAGTTCACCCACCGCGAGTTTCACAAACTGTGGACGCAGGGGTCCACGTCGGTCAGCGTCTATGAGTCCTTCGCCTGGTTCTACGCGGTCAACACCGGCCAGATCTCGATCCGCCACGCCATGCGCGGTCCCAGCAGCGCCCTGGTCGCGGACCAGGCCGGAGGGCTGGACGCGATCGGCCACGCCCGCAGAACCATCGCCCGGGGCACACCCCTGGTCGTCACCGGAGGGGTCGACTCGGCTTTCGACCCCTGGGGGTGGGTGTCGCACCTGTCCAGCGGTCAGGTCAGCGAGGCCGCTGACCCGAACCGGGCCTACCTGCCCTTCGACGCCCACGCCAGCGGATACGTCCCGGGAGAGGGCGGAGCGCTCCTCGTCCTGGAACAGGACGGGGACGAGGGGGTCGGGGACCGCTCCCACGGTGTGGTCGCGGGATACGCCTCCACTTTCGACCCGCCGCCGGGCTCCGGGCGCCCCCTCGGGTTGCGGCGGGCGATCGACCTGGCGCTCCGGGACGCCCGGCTGTCTCCAGACGACGTGGACGTGGTGTTCGCGGACGGCTCCGGCGTACCGGAGCGGGACCGGGCCGAGGCCGACGCCCTGCAGGACGTCTTCGGTCCCCTGGGGGTCCCCGTGACGGTTCCCAAGACCCTCCACGGGCGGCTCCTGTCGGGCGGCGGCCCCCTCGACGTCGCCACAGCGCTCTTCGCCATCCGCGACGGCGTGATCCCCGCGACCCACAACGTCCGGGAGGTTCCCGACGAGTACGGGGTCGACCTGGTCAGGGGTGTGCCGCGCGAGGCCGGAGTCGGCACCGCTCTCATCCTGGCCCGCGGCCGCTGGGGCTTCAACTCGGCCGTCGTGGTCACGTCGGCCTGACCATCGCAGGCACGGCATCGACCATCGAAAACTCCACCCTGACCACCAATAACCCACGAGGAGTGAATATGAGCAAGCAGATCACCGTTGCGGACCTGACCCGCATCCTGGTCGAGTGCGCGGGCGAGACCGAGGGCATTGACCCCGGCTCGGACATCGGCGACATCGAGTTTGAGGCGCTCGGTTACGACTCCCTCGCCCTCATGGAGACCGCCGCCCGGATCAAGGACGAGTACGGCGTGGACATCTCGGACGACGTCGTCGCGGAGCTCCGCACCCCGCGGTCCTTCGTGGACACGGTCAACAACGGCGTCAGCGAGGGTGTATGAGCGGCGCGCGCGAGCATCGGGCACTGCACAGCAGAGTGTTCGCGGCCCGGCCCGAGACTCTCTACCAGCTGGTGGAGCGGGTGGAGAACTGGCCGGTGGTCTTCGAACCGACGATCCACGTGCACCTTCTCGAGCGCGGGTCGGGGTCCGAACGGTTTCGGATCTGGGCGACGGTCAACGGAGAGGTCGCGGACTGGACCTCCCGTAGGCGCCTCGACCCGCGCACCGGCGTCATCACCTTCCAACAGGAGCACAGCAGACCGCCGCTGACCTCGATGCGGGGTGAGTGGCGCTTCGTTCCGCTGCCTGGCGGTCGCACAGAGGTCTCCCTGGTTCACGTGTTCTCCGCGGACGGCGACGAGGCGGTGGAGTGGATCAACCGGGCCCTGGACGGCAACAGTGAACGTGAGCTGGACGCCCTGGCGAGGATCGCCGAACTGCCCCACTCCCTGGACGACCTCGTCCTCAGCTTCGAGGACACCGCGCGGATCGCCGGAGACCCCCGTGCGGCGTACCGGTTCGTCGAACGGGCGGACGCCTGGCCTGACCTGTTGCCGCATGTGGGCAGGGTCGCGCTGGTCGAACCGAAGCCCGGGGTCCAGGACCTGGAGATGGACACCGTGACCCGGGACGGGGACATCCACACCACCCGCTCCATCCGCCTGTGTCTGGGCGAACAGGAGATCGTCTACAAGCAGACGCGCCCGCCCCGGCTGGTGTTCGGGCACGGCGGGGCGTGGGGGTTCGGTGCGGGCGGCCTGATCACGGCCCGGCACACCGTCGCGATCAACCCCGATGCCGTCAGCCAGGTGCTCGGGCCGGAGGCGGGGGTCCACGACGCCAGGAGCTACCTGCGTGAGGCCCTGGGAGCCAACAGCCGGGTCACCCTCTCCCACGCTGTGGCCGCGGCGGAGGGACAGGAGCTGACCGGGACGGATCGGGGGCCGACATGACCGCCCACGTCGTGGCGGAGCACAGCAGGTCCGCCGCCCACCTGGAGGAGTTGGCCCCGGGGGTGCACGCTTACCTCCAACCTCCCGGCGGCTGGTGTGTCAGCAACTCCGGGGTCATCGTCGGCGATGACCTGACCGTGGTCGTCGATTCCCTGGCCACCGAACAGAGGACCCTGCGTCTGCGTGAGGAGGTCGACGCGCTCGCCAGCGGGGGCCGCCGCATCGTGGTCAACACCCACCATCACGGGGACCATGTCTTCGGAAACCATCTGTTCGGTCCGGACACGACGGTTGTCGCCCACGAAGAGGCCCGCCGGGAGATGGCGGAGGCCGGACTGGTCCTCACCGGGATGTGGCCCGACGTTCCCTGGGGGGACGTGCGGGTCACTCTCCCGGACATCACCTTCACGGACAGGATGGCCCTCGACCTGGGATCCCGCAGGGTCGAGCTGATCCATGTCGGGCCGGCTCACACGACCTGTGACGTCGTGGTGTGGCTGCCGGAGGAGCGCGTCCTCTTCGCCGGGGACGTCCTCTTCTCGGGGGCCGCCCCTTTCGTCCTCATGGGGTCGCTGTCGGGCTCGTTCAGCGCGCTGGAGACGATCGGCAGGCTCGGTCCGAGCTTGATCGTCTGCGGGCACGGGGAGGTCGCCGGTCCCGCGCTGATCGACGAGACGGTGTCCTACCTGCAGTGGGTGGAGTGGATGGCACTGGAGGGCCGGGCCAGGGGCCTGAGCCCGTTGGAGATGGCGGGCCGGGCCGACATGGACCGGTACGGCCACCTGACCGAACCCGAACGGCTGGTGGGCAACCTGCATCGCGCCTACACCGAACTCGGCGGGACGGCGCCCGGGGCCGCCCTCGACGTGGCGCACGTTTTCGAGGAGATGGTGTCGTTCAACGGCGGTCGACTGCCGTCCTGCCTGGCCTGAGGAGGCTGGATCGTGTCTGCGTGGAGAAGGACCGCTCCGGATCTGGACCCGGAAGCGTTCCTTGAAGCGATGTCCCGCTTCCCTTCCGGGGTCACCATCGTGACTACACGTGACGCTGGGGGAGAGGCGTACGGATTCACCGCGAGTTCCTTCTGCTCCGTCTCCCGCGACCCCGCGCTGGTCCTGGTCTGCTTGGCCAGGAACGCCAGCTGTTACCCGGTGTTCGCGACCAGTTCGAGAATAGCCGTCAGCATTCTGCCCGAGTCCCGTGTCGACCTGGCGCTGAAGTTCGCCAGCAAGCGGGCGGACAAGTTCGTTGGAGGAGGGTTCACCCTGACCCCCCTGGATTCCCTGGTCGTGGCTGACGCGCTCGCCTCAGTCGAGTGCGTGGTCGACAGCAGGCACGAGGCGGGGGATCACATGATCCTCGTCGGTCGTGTGGAGAGGGTTTCGACGGAGGGCAGGGGAAGGCCCGCCGTCTACCTGGAGCGCGGGTTCACCGGAGTGTCCCCCGAGTGAGATCAGGCCTTCCGTCTTCCGGGCGGAGGGCGGAGTGCGCTGGAGAGGAACGGGTCCCGGTCGACTCTGCGTGGCCGGGGCCCGCCCCAGTGCTGGGGGCCCGGGTGCGGATCCCGTTTGAGCGCCCCGGAGATCGCTGACGGCGAACCGCCGCGCTGCTGCCCCATCCTGCGGTCCCCTTCTTGCTCGGGACCGCGCTTTCCTCCCGACATGTGGTCTCCCCCCTGGTCAGCCTGGTCCCCATGATCGGGGTGGAGGGTGTCCGAAACCCAGACCGACACGATCCCGGGGGCCAACTCACCCGAGAATCCGCGCTTCGGGTCGCCCGAACCCGCGTGCGGTTCCCCGTGTGCGGAGAGGACGCCTTGCCCGGTGCGTCGGCGCCACCCGGTAGGTGTCGGCATCGCGGGGAGGCAGGGGCGGCCTCGCCGGTCGTTTACGGCGACTTGACCGGGTTGCGGGGATTTTTGGGGAAGTAAACACGGAAGGGTGCCCCTCTCGACCGAGAGGGGCACCCTTCCGTACAGGCGCGGCCCCGGCAGGATTCGAACCTGCGACACCTGCTTTAGGAGAGCAGTGCTCTATCCCCTGAGCTACGGAGCCATGTGCGGTGCTGAACCGATTGTTACCCGGTTGCGGGGTCCAGCCTAACCCAGGATGGGTGTGCATGGGGTGCGAATTGGTGTTGGCGGGCCATGCGCGAGACACTCTGCGTGCGTGGCGCAGTACGCTGGCCTACGATTGGTTGTCTTGGTTGTGGTGTGATGTTGTTCATGTCGCGTGTCGCGATTATGGCCACATACGCACTTCGGTCACTGTTGGTGCATGGGTACGACAGATAGCGGTGCCCCGTTGACCAGGCGTTCCATCGAAGGGCCGACGAGACGATCATGGGGGCGGCGTTCAGCCGCCCCGAGGCTCGGCCGCCGGGCCGTAGAGTCCAGTGTGTCCGCATGTGGACATGTAGTAGTTTGCCTTGCGGCCACGAGTAGGTGTTCGAGGAAAATGCAGCCGGAGGATCATTCGTGCCGTTCACTTCTGAGTCGGCGCGGCGGAGGTCCCGCGTACCGGGTAGCGGGGTGCTGACCGCCCTGGGTGGGCTCCCTCGGGTCCGGATGGCGCAGGCGCTGACGCTCGTGCTGGCCACAGGCCTGTTGGTCATGCCCGTGACCGAAGCGGCGGTGACCCCCGCCTCGGCCGAAGCGAGCCTGGAAGACCTGCGCAACAACGCTGAGAGCTCAGCGGAAGCCCTGGAAGAGGCGACCGACGAGTACGTGGAGCGCCAGGACGCCCTTGAGGAGGCCCAGGAAGACCTGGTCGATACCCTCCACGAGCTCCAACAGATCGAGGGTGACCTTAGTGACATGCGCGAACCGCTCGCGCAGTTGGCCAGCACCATGTACCAACAGCCAGAGGCTGGCGAGATCGGCACCCTGGCGACGGGTGACCTCGACGACGACCTGCAGACGCAGGCCTACGCGGCCAAACTGTCCGAGGACAACCAGGCACTCCTCCAGGACGCCACCGACCTGCGCGCGGAGCAGGTGGATCTGGCCGGTGAGGCGCAGGAACTGCAGACCTTCACCCAGCTGGAGCAGGCCGAACTGGCCGCGGAGGTGGACTCGCTGCACGAGCAGTCCGAGGAGAGCACGAACCAGCTCACCGAGGAGCTGGAGGCTCAGGGCCTAGACCCCGACACCTACATGGCCGCGGCCGACTGCGATGACAGCGCGGCCAACGCATCGGACGGCTACCCGAACGGCCTGCTGCCGGAGGAAGCGCTCTGCGAGCTGTACGACGACCACTTCCTCCGCGCCGACGCGGCGGTGGCCTTCCTCGAACTCAACGTGGAGTACGTCGAGGAGTTCGGCGAGAACATGTGCATCACCAGCGCCTACCGTGACCTGCCGAACCAGCACCGCGTGTACGGCGAGGTCGCGCCGGGATTCGCTGCGGTCCCGGGCACCAGTAACCACGGTCTGGGCCAGGCGATCGACCTTGGCTGCGGCATTCAGAACTTCCGCTCGGAGCGGTGGAACTGGATGGAGGAGAACGGCGCGAGGTACGACTGGATTCACCCGGCCTGGGCCAAGTCCAGCCCGTTCGAGCCCTGGCACTGGGAGTACGAGCCGTAAACCGAACCTCGTGCGTGAACGCCGGAGGGCGGCCCGGTGGGCCGCCCTCCGGCGTGTCCGGGCCCCTCGGTCCGGCTGTCCCTCTGGTGCCCTGTTCTCCGAGACCGGTTTCGCTATGCCTTGTTCTCGGAGCTTTCGGAGCTCTCGGCTCCTTCCGTGCTCGCGACCTCGGGCGTGACCTCACTGGTGCAGTTGGGGCACTTGCTGGCCTGCTTGCTGATGTCGCTGAAGCAGTAGGGGCACTCGCGCGTGGTGGCTTCCTCCGCCTTGATGAACTTCTCCATCAGCTTGCCGAGGGGCATCACCACGAAGAAGTAGAGGATCGCGGCGGTGAGCAGGAAGGAGATCAGGGAGTCCACGAAGGCGCCGTACATGAACTGGCTGTCGTTGATCTCGAAGTACAGGTCCCCGAAGGTGGGGACGCCGCCGAAGATACCGAGCAGTGGGGTGATGAACCCCTCGGTGAAGGCGGTGATGAGTGAGGCGAAGACGGAGCCGATGACAACCGCGACGGCCAGCTGCACCAGGTTTCCCTGAAGCAGGAACTTCTTGAAGCCTTCCATGGAACTGCCCTACGTGTTCGTGAGTGACTGACGTGCCCGAATGGGCGCCCGGATAGCTTTCACCACCACTGGTCATGGGTCAACCGCGAATAGTCACGGACAGTCGTGAAGCTGCCGCGTGCCCCGCGAGAGCCCTTGCCTCATCGGCGGTGGCGGCGATGAGGAGGAGCGCTCCGCCCTCTCCGCCGCGTTCGCCTTCCTCTGGCAGGGCGAGCACGGGCCGGTCCTCGACCACCTCCAGCGCCGGGCCCGCGCGGGAGGGCGGTCCGGTGAGTTCGTCCTGCCCGGCGGCGGCCAGCACGTCCACCCGGCTCCCGGGAGAGAGCAGGTCGACCGCGCCAGGGTCGGCCACCCGTACCGGTACCGCCACCAGGTCTGGTCCGTAGGGAGCGGCCGGTGACTCGCTCAGGCGTGCGTCGGTGAGCACCTCGCCTTTGCGGACCGGTGCGTTCAACGGGAGCCCGGAGGCCTGGTCCTCCGGTGCAAGGGCCCCGCCGGGCACGGCGTGCTCCGGCAGGGTGCGGGTGGTGAGGTCGTCCCCGTCCAGGGGCGCGGTCGCGTCGAGGTCCTGTGCGGCGACGAGGACCTCTGTGCTGGGTTCCGGGGGCGGACGGACGACGAGGACGGCGCTGATCGCGGCCAGCGCGGTCAGCGCCGCCGCGAGGACGCGCCGGTACCGGTCGAGCAGGCGGATGACCGCGCGCCGGTGCCGGTAGGGGGGAGGGGCGTTGGTCATGCTTCCAACGTTAGGCCGGGCCGACCCGCCCCAACGGGTTGTCCACAGCCCTGTTCTCCGGGAATCGCGGATATGGGCCGGACAAGGGGAAAGCGCCGCCGAGAGGTCTCGACGGCGCGGCCACGGTCAACGGAACGGTGGCTCAGCTGCTGCTTGCGGGCGTGCTGGCGCTGGAGCTCTTGCTGCTGCTCGAACTGTCACCGCCGCCACTCGTGGCGGGGGCAGCGCCGGAGTCGCCGGTGGACTTAGCAGAGTCGGTGGAGCCGCTGTCCTTGCTCTCGGCGGTGTTCTCGTTGGAGCCGGTCATCGCGGAGCTGTTCGTGGTGCTCGTGCCGCTGTCGGTGCGGTAGAAGCCCGATCCCTTGAAGACGATGCCGACGGCGGAGTACACCTTGCGGAGGCGCCCCTCGCACTCGGGGCAGACGGTCAGCGAATCGTCGCTGAAGCTCTGCACGACCTCCATCTGGGCGTCACACGCGGTGCACGCGTACTGGTACGTAGGCACTGTTCCGGGTCCTCCTTGCTGGCACTCACACCCGTTGACTGCTAAATAGTACGCGTTCGCCGACCACAGCCGCGACAGCACCTCACCCGTAGCTGGCGCCAGGGGAGGGCCCGCGCGGCAACCGACCCTTTCGGGACGCGACCGCCACCAACAACGCCCGATACGGATGCCTTAATCCCCGGGCCTGCCCGCACCACCCGGATCGGCCCGCGTCACCCGCCCGGCCAGGCCACCCCGGCGGGGTCGAACACGTGGAGGCCCCCGCCCGGGGTCACCACAGCTTCGACCCCGCGGTCGTGCGGTTCCACCGGAAGGCCGTCGACGAACTCCTCGTCGTGGACCAAGGCGATCGCGGGCGCGTGCGGCCCCTTGTGGGCCAGCGCCCGGTCGTAACAGCCCGCGCCGCGCCCCATCCGGTTGCCCTGCCGGTCCACGGCCAGCGCGGGGCAGACCACCGCGTCGGCGCGGCCCAGGACCCCAGGGCCGTAGCGATGCCCGGTGGGTTCGACCAGTCCGTGTCCGGCGGGTTCCACGCTGTCCGGCCCGTCGAAGGACGCCCAGTCGAGGGTGCCGTCCGGGAGGAAGACCGGGAGGAGGACGTAGGCGCCCCGCTTCCACAGCGCGTTCACCAGCTTGCGGGTGTCGGGTTCGTCCCCCACGGAGTAGTAGCAGGCCACCGTGCCGCCCATGGCCAGCCAGGGGATCTCCATCAGGGTGTCCCGGACCACTGAACCCACCCGGGCGCGCTCTTCGGACCCTCGGGCCCGACGCTCGGCCAGGATGTGGGCGCGTAGCTTCCGCTTGTCGAACCGGCTCGGGTCGTTCGGGTCGTCCATGGGCCCAGTGTGGCACCCGGCCCGGAGCGGCTTCCCAGCGGAGTGAACGGCCGGTTGCCATTTCGGTGCCGTCATCCGAAACAGGGGGCACTTCTCGGCCACCGATCCGCCACCGGGCGACAGAACGCCTGGTTCCTGTCCTAAAGTGCCCTGCATGAACGCCGACAGCGACCAGACACGCCCACGTCCCGAGGCAGCCCGCGTCACCAAGGCTGTCCTGCCCGCGGCGGGTTTGGGCACCCGTTTTCTGCCCGCGACCAAGGCCACGCCCAAGGAGATGCTGCCGATCGTGGACAAGCCCGCGATCCAGTACGTCGTGGAGGAGGCCGCGGCGGCCCGGCTCCACGACGTACTGATGATCACGGGCCGCAACAAGCGCTCCATCGAGGACCACTTCGACCGGGCGTACGAGCTCGAGGGGGCCCTGGCCGCGAAAGGCGAGGACGGCAAGCTCCGGTCGGTCCGCGAGTCCAGCGAACTCGCCCAGGTCCACTACGTCCGCCAGGGAGAGCCCCGGGGCCTGGGACACGCGGTCCTGTGCGCTGAGCCGCACGTGGGCGACAACCCTTTCGCGGTGCTCCTCGGAGACGACCTCATCGAGTCGGCGGACCTGCTCCGGAGAATGATCGAGGTCCGCCAGGCCCACGGCGGCAGTGTCGTGGCGCTCATGGAGGTGGAGCCCGAGCAGGTCTCCCTCTACGGGTGTGCGGCCGTAGAGCCCACCGGTGAGGACGACGTCGTCACCGTCACCGACCTCGTCGAGAAGCCCGCGCCTGAGCAGGCCCCCAGCCGCTGGGCGATCATCGGCCGTTACGTGTGCGACCCGGCGGTGTTCCCGGTCCTGCACGACACCCCTCCCGGCCGCGGCGGGGAGATCCAGCTGACCGACGCCCTGAAGGACTTGGCCCGTATGGCGCCCGAAGACGGCGGAGGGGTGCGCGGGGTCCTGCTGCGCGGGCGCCGCTACGACACCGGGAACAAGGCCGACTACATCCGCACCGTGGTCGACTTCGCCTGTCGCCGCCCCGAGCTGGCCGAGGAACTCCTACCCTGGCTGCGCGAGTTCCTGGACCGCCAGGAGCAGCTTCTGCCCGGAGGAAACCGTTGAAGAGCGTCGAACAGCACATCTCCGACCTGCTCGGGTTGGTCGCGGACCCAGAAGCTACGGAGCTGGACCTGCTGAAGGCACACGGGACCGTTCTCGCGGAGCCCGTGACCTCTCCGGTGTCCCTGCCGGGCTTCGACAACTCCTCGATGGACGGTTACGCCGTCCACGCGGCGGACCTGGAGGGCGCCACGGCCCAGGACCCGGCGCGCCTGCGAGTGGTGGCCGACATACCGGCGGGCGACCCGAACCCGAACACGATCCGCCCCGGCCTGTGCGCCCGCATCATGACCGGGGCACCCATGCCGACCGGCGCTGACGCGGTCGTCCCGGTGGAGTGGACCGACGGCGGGACGGTCGAGGTCCTGATCGACCGCCCGACCAGGTCGGGCAGCTTCATCCGGCGCAGGGGAGAGGACGTCGAGGAGGGCGCGACGGTACTGCGTTCGGGCGCCTTGGTCGGGGCTGGCGAGATGGGGGTCCTGGCCGCGGTGGGGCGCCGTACGGTTCCGGTCTACCCCCGGCCCCGTGTGGTGGTGCTGTCCACCGGCGAGGAGCTGGTCGAACCGGGACGCCCGCTCGCCCCGGGGCAGATCTACGAGTCCAACAGCTACATGATCGCCGCGGCGGCCAAGGACGCCGGCTGCGAGGTCCACCGGCACGGTTCCGTCGGCGACGACCCGACCACTGTTCGGAATACCCTCGAAGACCTCCTGATCCGCGCGGACGTGGTCATCACCACCGGCGGGGTCAGCATGGGCGCCTACGACGTGGTCAAGGAAGTACTGACCCGGCAGGGCACCGTGGAGTTCCCGCAGGTGGCCATGCAGCCCGGCAAGCCCCAGGGGTTCGGGACCATCGGCCCGGACGAGACGCCCATCCTCACACTTCCGGGAAACCCGGTGAGCGCGTTCGTGTCGTTCCAGCTGTTCGCACGGCCGCTCCTGCGCAAGCTGCGCGGCCTTTCCACGGACCCCCTCCCGTCCGTGCGCGCTCGGTTGACGTCTCCGGTCAGCTCACCGAAGGGGCGCCGTTCGTACCTGCGCGCCGTGTTGGCGGGCGCCGACGCGGAACCCACGGAAGCGGAACACACGGTCTCCCCGGCGGTTCGGCAGGGTTCGCACCAGCTCTCCGCTCTGGCCGACGCGAACGGACTCCTGATCGTCCCCGAGGACGTCTCCGAACTCGAGGCGGGTGCGGTGGCGGAGGTCCTGGTCCTGCCCGACCGCTGACCCAGGGACCTCTTGTCGTCGCGGAGGAGTACCGTCTTCGTGGGACGCGTCACCGTGCGTCCCCGCGGTCGGCCACACCGGTGGGCCGTGTGTTCAACGCCAAGACAACGGGTGGCTCCACAGCGATGACCGACACCCCACAGCCGGAGGCGCACTCCTCCGGCCTCACGCACCTCGACGAGTCCGGCTCCGCGCGCATGGTCGACGTCTCCCGCAAGGACGTCAGCGCCCGCACGGCGACGGCTACCGGCCGGGTCTTGCTGGCCCCGGGGACCGTTGCCGCCCTGCGCGACGGGGAAGTACCCAAAGGCGATGCCCTCGCGGTCGCCAGGATCGCCGGGATCCAGGGTGCGAAGCGCACCCCCGACCTCGTTCCGCTGTGCCATCCGATTGCGGTGCACGGTGTCGACGTGGACCTGGCCGTCGCGGACGACGGGGTGGACATCAGCGCCACGGTCCGCACCGCGGACCGCACCGGGGTCGAGATGGAGGCGCTCACCTGTGTCATGACGGCCGCTCTCGGCCTGGTCGACATGGTCAAGGCACTCGACCCCGAAGCCGAGGTCACCCGGGTGCGCGTGGAGGAGAAGACCGGCGGTAAGAAGGGCCACTGGAGGCGCGGTGAGTGACTCCGTCCACCGCGTCGCGGTGGTGACGGCGTCCAACAGGGCGTCCGCGGGTGTCTACCCGGACCACTCCGGTCCGGTGGTCGCGGAGCGGCTCCGGGCCATGGGGTGCACTGTCGTCGGCCCTCGGGTGGTGCCCGACGGAGCACCGGTCACCGAGGCCATCGAGCAGGCCGTGCAGGAGCGGGTGGACGCCGTGCTGACGACCGGCGGCACGGGCCTCACCCCTCAGGACCACACCCCGGAGGCAACACGCGCGCTGCTCAGCTTCGAGGTCCCCGGGATCGCGGAGGCGCTGCGCGCGGCGGGCAGGGAGAAGGGTGTGCCGACGGCGATCCTCTCCCGCGGGCTGGCCGGGGTCGTCGAGCGGGCCGGTCACCGTGTGCTCGTGGTCAACCTGCCCGGGTCCAGAGGCGGTGTACGCGACGGGATGCAGGTGTTGGAGCCGGTTCTTGGGCACGCGATAGATCAGCTCCGCGGGGGAGACCACCCACGACCCGAATGACACCGAACAATGACCGGAATCACATCTCAGGCATTCCGGTGCCTGGGAATTCCTTGACCTTGTGTCGACTTTCGGTGCAAGTTCGAATGGAGTTTCGAGTCATCCGATTCTGGTGAGGTGAGGGTGACGCCCGCCACCCCACACCCGCGGAGTGGAATACTGGGAGGCGGCACTGACAACGGGCGCTCCACGCGTCCACAAGGCCGGTGCCGCATCCGAGCAAGACGGTGCCGAGTGCCTCGGAGGGACGGAAGTGAATCGCAGACAGAGGTGGCCCGTCACCCTTGAGGAGGGACCGATCGGGCTGCGTCCGCTTCGCCTTCGCGACGCCCCGGCACTGCGTGACACGAGGGCCCGGAACGCCCAGTGGCTGCGGCCTTGGGAGCCCACGTATCCGGAGATGCCGCTGCGCACCACCGGCCTCGGGTCCTATGTCGCGATGGTGCAGTCGATCCGCCGAGAGGCCAGACAGGGGCTCGCGATGCCGTGGGCGATCCTCTACGAGGACCGCTTCGTGGGGCAGCTCACGGTAGGGGCCATCGTGTGGGGATCAGCCAGGTCAGCGCAGGTCGGATACTGGGTCGACAGCGCGTACGCGGGGCGCGGCATCACCCCGACTGCGGTGGCTATGGCGGTCGACCACTCATTCTTCCGTGTCGGACTCCACCGGATCGAGGCCAATATCCGACCCGAGAACCGTGCCAGCCGACGGGTGGTGGCCAAACTGGGATTCCGCGACGAGGGAGTGCGCAGACGCCAGCTCCACATCGATGGGGCCTGGCGGGACCACATCTGTTATGCGCTCACCTCCGAGGAGGTACCCCACGGCGTTCTGCGGCGCTGGTACGACGGTGCGTCTTCCGGCCCGTCCGAAGAGGGGGGTTCCGGCCCGGGTTCCGTATTGGGGCCACAGGGCCCGAACGGTGGCGGTGATCCGCGAGATCCGGCGAGTCCGTACCCGGGGTCGAACTGAACATGGCAACATCACGGATGTGTCCGGAGCCTAAACCTCCCTTTAAGCACAACCATTCATTACTTTGCGTTGAATTGGCGCTACCATCCGCAGTCAGCGTCTGACCTGGTCTTACGTCGGCAGGGGCGTGACGTCCGAAACTGATAGTCCACAATCTTGCGACACTCCGGTCGGAATGTGGCGCATTTATGGACACGGGGTCGTACCGTGCGGAACATAGACGCATTGACGATGCGGGCAACGCGTGGATATGGCGGTCGGGAACCGATCCCAGCCCAACCCGGGCCAGGAACGATGTCCCGCCGGGAGACGTCTCTACTCCCAGAAGCAGGTCCAGCCACACGCGGAGCGGTGTCGACGAAGTGTCGATCAACGTTCAGTGGCCGTCATCGTGAGGAGGGGTGATGAGCAGCTCTCCTCTGTACCTGGCCATCGTTGTGGTCTGGCTCATCGTCCTCGTCCCGATGCTGTTGCGGAAGGACTCCGTGGACACCGTCCACGAGGACACCCGCCGTGAGGACGAGGACGCGGGCGCCCCGGAGGCCGAGGAGGAGGCCGAGCACGGCGCGGAGGGCCTGTCAGGCGGCGAGGAGGACCCTGGCCTCAACGAGACCCAGGTCATCACCCGCCCTGGCGGCAGGGGCGACGACCCGGACGTCGACGAGGCGCCAGTTCAGGTCGGCCGCCCCGCTGAGCGACGAGGCCCTCCGGCCCGCGAGCCCAGGGCCCGGGTCATCGCCCGTAGGCGCCGCCGCACCAGTGCGCTCACCCTGTTGAACATCGCCACGATCGCGGCGGTCTCCATCGGTCTCGGCCCTTGGTGGGTGATCGCCCCGCCGGTTCTCCTGCTCGCCGGGCATCTGGCCCTGCTCCGTGAGGCCGCCAAGGCCGATGCTGAGCGCCGGGAGGCCTACTTCCGAGCACGCCGCCAGGCGGCCCTGCGTGCCCGCAGGGCGGAAGAGGAGGAAGCCCGGGAAGCCGAGCGGGAGGCGGAGCGCGAAGCTCAGGTCATCGCCTTCATCGAGCGTCGCAGCCAGGTCTACGACCAGTACGCCGACGCCCGCCTGCGGGCAGCGGGAGACTGACCGGGGCCGGACGAGGGAAACGAGTTCGGCCCACACCAACTTTCCTGCTAGTCTTTATCTCGTCTTCGGGGCTATGGCGCAGTCCGGTAGCGCACCTCGTTCGCATCGAGGGGGTCTGGGGTTCAAATCCCCATAGCTCCACCGAAGTCGGCGGCCCGTGTCGGTCGGTGAACCGTGTTCACCGATCAGCACGGGCCGCTTTCTGTCTTCAGGAGCACAGTCTCCAGGGGCAAGACGAAGGGCCCGGTCGAGCGGGCCCTTCGGTGTGCTCTGGTCGGGTCGGACGGGTGACGCTGTTCCCTGGTGCGGGCGGTCGTCCGGACCGGAGCCTCGAGTGTCACCGGCGAAGCGTCTATCCCCTGTGTCGGGGTGGGCCGGCACGGACTACAGCCTACCGTCGAAAGCCGCGGAAGTCCGGTCCCGCGGGGCTTCTCTTGGTGCGACCGGTAGAGGCCGCCCGGGGAACCCTCCGATGTACAGTCCTGGTCATGGCAGACGGATACCACCACGGGAACCTGCGGGCCGCCGTTCTGGTGCGAGCCGCGGAGGTCATCGAGAGTGAAGGTCCCTACGCCTTCAGTCTGAGGTCGCTCGCGGCGGACCTCGGCGTGAGCCATGCGGCCCCTAGGTATCACTTCGGGGGCCGGGAGGGCGTGCTCAACGCACTGGCGACGGAGGGCTTCAGGGAGCTCGCCGACCGTCTGCGGGCCAACCGGGAGGCGCACGGCAGCTTCCTGGAGTCCGGTGTCGAGTACGTGCGATTCGCCACTGATTACCCGGCGCACTTTCAAGTGATGTTCGCGCCCACCCTGCTCGACGAGGAAGACACAGAACTCTCGGAGGCGCGCGCGGCAGCCTTCGCCGAACTGCGGTCCGGGGCGTCGTCCGCCGCCGTGGAGGGGCGCCCTGTGGACGACGTGGGCGCCGCGACGGTGGCAGGGTGGTCGATCGTGCACGGCATCGCCACTCTGGCGCTCACCGGAAACCTGGACAGCTCCGGGGTCAGGTCCCTGCTCGGGGACGACGATCTGCTGACCATCACCCGGCGGAGCGCGGGGCTCCTCTTCGGCCCCGCCGATAGCCGCTCCGAAGCCGGCCTGATCTCAGGCCCGAAGCCGCCCGGCCCCGGGGCGTGTTCCGCGGATGGGGCACCCAGGTGAATGGCCGCGGTGCATACTCCTTTTAGTGTGTGCCCGAAACTGGTTCGTCTGTGGACGCTGGTGCTGACTTCCAAGCGAAACCGAGTCTCCGTGAAGCTACGCAGGGTAATGCGACGCTCATGGCGGTAGGTCATGAAAGGTCGCCTCTGTGGTGGTTGTTCACGGTGTGTCGGCTATGTGTAGCTCGTCAGTGACGTCGGAACACGTTCCGAGTTCGACGGGGGCTCCGGCGCCGGTGGGGTTATCGAAGGGTGAGTGCAGAATAGCTGAACTATCACCCTGGGTAATGTGGGCAGTCTTGGGTTTTACTCTCAGGGGGTCTTGTTGTTGCAGGTCATCGGGGAGGGTGAGTTCTGGGTCAAGCAATAGAAGCTTGCCTGAACTGCGAAGACAGTGAGTTCGGTGGCTATTCGGGTGGCGTGTCTGCAATCTTTGGATGTTCGTCGGGCCGGCAATGACGAATGTTCAGTGAAGGGTCTTGTGGAGTCCGCTGGGATAGGCCATCTTGGTTCCGGGATGGGCTGGAAGCAGAAAGAAGGGTAGATGCCATGACCATGCACAAGCAGGCCACGCGAAAGCGCAGCGGCTGGAGCTGGCTGTAACAAGCGAGCCCTGACGCTTCCTCCGGGAACTCAGGCGTCCATGGGGTCCGTCCGACACCGTCGGGCGGACCCCTTTCCCGTGGGGCCGGAGGGATCCACGGGTCCGTTCGGAAAGGCGCACAGCGCGGGGGATCGGGATTTGACCGATCACCCCACCGGGTATGGGCCGGGTACGAATCCGGCCCGCTCCGGGTCCGGACCGACCCGCGAAGGGGCAGAACATCCGTGTCCGACTCCGCTCAGTACCCAGGCGGTTACCAGCACTCGGAGGAGCCAGAACCGGAGGGCGGCTACACCCGCCCGCCGCTGCCGAAACCACCGGCCCCGCCACCCGAACTGGACGAGCGGCCGACCGAAGGCCGTACCGGTCCGGGGGAGGACGATCCCACACCGCTCGCCGCGGAACGCTTCCGCCGTACGACCAGGGCCAGGAGTAAGGCGATCCGGGTCGAGCGGGGCAGGGGGTTCTGGCGCCTGGCCACGGCGACGGTCTTCTATGTCATGATCGTCGGCGGCATGGCCGACTACGTCGATCCCGGCGTCCGCGTCCTCGCCCACCTGGGGTTCTGGGTGCTGATCGGGGCGGGCTTCGTGATCGCGGTGGCGCGCGAGCGCCGCCATGACTGGGCTCCGAGACAACGATGGCCCTGGCTGGCCGCGGCGCTCGGCGGAGCGGTGTCGGTAGAACTGCTCATCCTGGCCGTGGGATCACCCGCGATCATCATCGGGTCGGTCATCCTGCTGGTCCTGGGGGTGTTCTTCCTCATGCTCGTCGGCTGACCGCGCCGCGAAGGGCCGGAATCCGCGGGTCCGGTGCGGCCCGACCGGTTCAGGTGGCCTCGTCGTCGAAGGGAGGGCGCTTGCCGTTCAGCCGGGACGCAGGCTTCTTCTCCGTCTCCTCTTCCTCCCAGAAGTGCTTCTGGATGAAGCGCTTCGGGTTGAGGTCTTGTACGTCGAAGTCCTTGTACTCCGGACCGAGCCCCTCCTTGATGTCGTTGGAGGCGGAGTTGGCCATGGTGCGGAGCTGGCGCACGACCCGTCCGACCTGCTGGACGGCCTTGGGGAGCTGGTCGGGGCCGAAGATCAGCAACGCGAGCAGCAGAAGGAGAACGAACTCTGCTCCACTGACGCCGAACATGTGCCATCCTCGCTCTTGGTGTGCTGACCAGCTTCAAGCAGGTTAACCGGTATCGCCCGGGTTGGGTAACCGTGTCCCTGTCCGCTGCCGAATCGACGCCGAACGAGAACCAGCCCTCCACTCGGAGGGAGTGGAGGGCTGGGGAAACGCACGTGTGACGGTCAGACCGTGCGAACGTCCGCCGCCTGCGGGCCCTTCGGGCCCTGGATGATGTCGAACTCGACCTTCTGGTCCTCTTCCAGGTTCCGGAAGCCGGTACCCGCGATCGCCGAGTAGTGCACGAACACGTCGGGCTGACCACCCTCGACGGCGATGAACCCGAAACCCTTCTCAGAGTTGAACCACTTCACGGTGCCCTGAGCCATGTGCTCTCCCTTGGGGACTACGGCGGGACCGCACCCTGCTGGTCCCGGGTCGCCGGGCGCCAGACCGACGAAGGGTAATCCCGAATCGACGAGCGCCCACGTGAAGTTCCGCGGGGCGCCTCGGGCATCCATGGAAACAACAACAGCAACCAGTTGCTGACAGTACCAGGGAGGGTGCTGCCCTGCCGAGGCTTTTCCGCGAGGAATCCGTGTATCGTAAGTGTCCTGTTTCGGCTACTCCAAAGTATTGCGTTCCCGCCGTTTTCCCACTAATGGAGAGCAGTTCCGGGGAACGGTTTTCGCCCGTTCCCCGGAACACCTCAGGAGGCGTCGCGGCCGTAGATCCACACCTCGAACCAGAGCCGGTCGCCCCAGATGTCCTCCGGCAGCGGATAGGCCGACAGCACCGGGTAGAGGTAGGCGAAGTGGGCGATGGTCAGCAGGACCACCACGCCGAAGACAACGCCGCCCAGCGCTCGCGTATAGGGGGCGAAGCGCGGACTGTCCTCGCCCGCGCCCATCAGGAGGCCCAGCATGAGCACGATCGCCAGGATCAGGAAGGGAAGGAACGGCAGCGCGTAGAACAGGAACATCGGGCGCTCGGGGTAGGCGAACCAGGGCAGCCACCCCGCCGCCACCGCGAGCAGGACCGCGCCCGCGCGCCAGTCACGGAAGGTGATCCACCAGCCGAACATCACGATGATGGCGAGGATGCTGACCCACCACACGATCGGGGTGCCGATGGACACCACCGAGGTGACGCAGTTGCCGGTGTCGCACCCGACGGCCTGGCCGTCGTAGTGGAACATCACCGGCGTGCGCATGACCAGCCACTCCCAGGGGGCTGAGATATAGGAGTGGTCGCTGGTCAGGTCGCTGTGGAAGGTCATCATCCGGCTGTGGTAGTCGACCAGGCTCCAGACGGCCTCCACCGGCGCCGCGAGGAAGTTCGGCAGCCAGTCGGGCGCCAGACCGTCCGCGTAATCCCGGTTGTAGCCACCCCGGGTGAAGAGCCAGCCCGCCCACGAGACCGCGTATACGGCCCCTGCCACCACCACGGTCTGCACGAAGGCCGGGATGGCGTCGAACCCCAGCCAGCGGCCGAAGGTGCGCTGCTGCCCGACGCTGCGCCGGGCTCCGTAGTCCCAGGCGACGGTGAGCAGTCCGAAGGCGGCCACGAAGAACAGGGCCGACCACTTGGTGCCGATCGCCAGCCCGAAGCACAGCCCCGCGGCCAGGCGCCACCAGCGCATCCCGAGCCAGCCCACGGCGGTGAGGTCGGCCCCGGCCTCCCCGAGCCGGACCAGCCGTTCCCGTGTCTTGTCGCGGTCGACCACCAGGCACGCGAACCCGGCGAGGAGCCACAAGGTGAGGAAGATGTCCACCATGGCGATGCGGCTCAGTGTGAAGTGCAGGCCGTCCAGCGCCAGGAGGAGCCCCGCGGTGCAGCCGAGCAGGAGCGACCGGGTCATCCGTGTCGCCAGGCGTACCAGGATGAAGACCGAGACCACACCGGCCAGGGCGGAGGCCACCCGCCAGCCCTCCGGGGTAATAGCCGACCCGAACGGCATGACCGTGTAGAGCCAGTCGCCGAGCGCGATCATCCACTTGCCGACCGGCGGGTGCACGATGAAGTCGCCCGCGCCGGTGAAGATGTTCGGGTCGCCCTGGGCCAGCAGGTCGTCGGAGTCCTCCAACGTCTCGTGCTCGTACCCGAAGTTCCAGAGCGCGTGCGCGTCCGTGGCGTAGTAGGTCTCGTCGAAGTAGATGCGCGCGGGCTCACCGAGGTTGAAGAACCTCAGGGCGCCGGCGAACAGCGCGACGACGGACGCCCCCAGCCAACCCAGCCACCAGGGGCTGGGCAGACGGGGGGCGAAGCGTTCTCTGAGGGTGGGCGGCTGGGCCGTGCCCGGGGGGTTCGAGGGCTCTGCCTCGCTGCGAAGTGCGGTGCTGGTCATCTCGGCTCGTAGGTTGGGGTCAGAGATGGAGGTCCGTATCGGACGGGCCGCGAAGGTTTCGGATGGCGTAATACTGCCAACCGTAGCGCGACAGGGCGGGGGTCACAGTGGTTGAGGGTGCTGGCGGGACACGGCGAGTCGGGAAGCTCGTCCTGGCCGGGTTGCCCATCGGGAACCTGGAGGACGCTCCGCCCCGGTTGCTGCACGCTTTGGAGGGCGCGCGCGTGATCGCTGCGGAGGACACCCGCAGGGTGAGGCAGTTCGCCTCCCGCGCGGGGATCCGGCTGGGCGGGGAATCCGGTGCCCGTGTCGTCTCCTACTACGACGCGAACGAGACCCGTCGGCGCGACGAACTCCTCACCGACCTCAGGCTAGGCGACGAGGTCCTGGTCGTCACCGACGCGGGGATGCCCGGGGTCTCCGACCCCGGCTACCGCCTTGCGGCGGCCTGCGCCGACGAGGGAATCCCGGTGACGGCGATCCCGGGGCCGTCGGCGGTGACCACCGCCTTGGTCGTGTCCGGACTACCCACCGACCGATTCTGCTTCGAGGGGTTCCCTCCGCGCAAGGGGCTCAAGGGGTATCTGGCGGCACTGGCCGACGAGCGCCGCACAATGGTCTTCTTCGAGAGTCCGCACCGGATTGCGGCGACCCTGGACGCGATGGCCGCGGCCTTCGGTGCCGAGCGGCGCGCGGCGGTGTGCCGTGAGCTCACCAAGACCTACGAGGAAGTGCGCCGGGGCGGTCTCGGCGAGCTCGCCGAGTGGGCAGCGGACGGGGTACGCGGTGAGATCTCCGTGGTCGTGGAGGGCGCGGGCCCCAAGGCGGAGCGCACCACGGACAGCGACCTCGTCGCCGCGGTGGCCGAGCTCGAGGCCGAGGGCGCGCGCCGCAAGGAGGCGATCACCCGGGTGGCCAAGGAGACAGGTGTGCCCAAGCGCCGCGTCTACGACCTGGTTCACGGGATCGTGACCCCCGAAGCATAGAACCGAAGCGGCAGCGGAGCGGTCACACCCGGTGCCGCACTGCCCCCACACCGAGAGGACACGAACCATGCGCAGTGAGCTTTTCGAGGAGGCGCAGGAGACCCGGGAACCGGGGATGCACCAGCAGAACCGGAAGATGCTGCGGGTGGGCCTGGACGGGGAGTTCTTCGCCCGCCGGGGCTCGATGGCCGCCTACCAGGGCGATGTCGACTTCTCCTTCCAAGGCTCTGGGAGCGTGGGCCGGTTCCTCAAGAAGTCCTTCACCGGTGAGGGCCTGCCGCTGATGCGGGTTTCCGGTCAGGGTGACGTCTACCTAGCGCACAATGCCTGGGACGTGCACCTGATCGACCTGGAGGAGGACTCCCTGACCGTCAACGGTGAAAACATCCTTGCCTTCGAGTCGACGCTGGACTGGGACATCCGACGGGTGCAGGGAATCGGTGGGATGGTGTCGGGCGGGCTGTTCAACACCGTGTTCAGCGGTCAGGGGCGGGTGGCCATCGTGTGCCACGGTGCGCCCGCTCTCCTCCGGGTGGACCAGCCCACCTTCGTCGACACCAAGGCGGCCGTCGCCTGGAGCAGCTCCCTGAGCGCGGGTATCCGCAGCACGTTCAAGGCCGGGGCCATCATCGGGCGCGGCAGCGGAGAGGCCTTCCAGCTGGCCTTGGAAGGCCAGGGGTTCGTGCTCGTCCAGCCTTCCGAGGGCGCCTCGGCGATGGGCCAGTACGGCTGACACCGGTGAGCCACCGGTGAGAAGGAGAGGGCCCCGGTCCGCGCATGCGGCGCGGACCGGGGCCCCTTTTCCTGCTCTGGCGGGAACGGTCCTTAGACCACGGCCCCGTCGTCGTTGTCGCGGGCGGCCTTCGCGGCCACCTTCTGCTTCGCCTTGCGCTCCCTGATCACGTGCGGGGCGGGCGTCTTGTCCCACCTCTGCAACCAGATGGCGAGCGGTACCGCCACGAAGACGGTGGAGACCACACCCGTGGTCAGACCGACCAGCATCGCGATCGAGAAGTCCTGGAGCGAGGACCCACCGAAGAAGGTGAGGAAGCCCAGGATGATCCACGCGCCGACGGTCGTGTTGACCGTACGCGGGAGCGTGTTGATCACTGCGCGGTTGGCGATCTTGGTGAACGAGGATTTCTCATCCCTCGCCCACTCGTCCCGGACCCTGTCGAATACCACCACCGTGTCGTTCACCGTGAAGCCGATGACACTCAGGATGGCGGCGAGGAAGACCCCGTCGATGGGCTTGCCCAACCAGATGAACAGTCCGATGACGAGCACCATGTTGAAGGCCAGCGACAGCATGGTGGAGACACCGAAGGACCATCGGAAACGCCAGGCCAGATACGCCATCTGCAGGGCGAGGGCGGCGCCTAGGGCGATCAGTGCCCGGTCGCGCAACTCGTCGCCCATGCTCGGCCCGATCAGCTCGTCGCTGATCATCTCGACGCCGCCGGTCTCCTCGGCGAGGGCCTCGGTGATGGTAGCGGCCTCGGGGTCCGAGAGCTCACCGGTGCGCACGGCGATGTCGGCGTCACCGGCTTCCTGGACCACGGCGGTGTCCGCCCCCGCGAAGTCCAGCTGTGAGATGACGTCGCGTGCCTCGTCCACCGACAGGTCCTGCTCGCCGGTGATCTCGTACTCGATCACCCGACCGCCCGTGAACTCGACGCCCAGGTTGGTGTCCCGGATGAACGGCGCGGCGATGGCGGTGAGCACCACCAGGGCGGCGACCATCAGGCCGACGCGGCGGTACTGCATGACGTCCGGGTCCTTCTTCACCAGCCAGGCGCGGACCCGGCCGATCCTGTCGATACCCGTGACAGAGGGGTGCTTCTTGATGATCGCGCGGCGCACGGACCACTCGACGAACACGCGGGCGATGATGAGCGCGGAGAGCATCGAGGCGATGGTGCCGATGCTCAGCGTGACACCGAAGCCCTGAACCTGCCCGGAGGCGAAGAAGAACAGCAGACCGGCGGCGAGGAACGTGGTGACGTTGGTGTCGAGAACCGCGCTCCAGGCCTTCTGGGTTCCCTGGACGAAGCCCTTCTCCAGGTTCGGTGGCACCGCCCGCCGTCGGCGGCGGGCCAGAGCCCCGGTTTCGGACACGCCTTCGGCGCCGTCGGCCGCGTCCTTCAACCCGGCGGACTTGTTGGCCTCGTAGGCCTGTTGTTGTCGTTGGTATTCCTCACGCGCTCGTTCGAAGATCAGCACGTTGGCATCGATGGCCATACCGATCGCCAGTACGAAACCTGCCAGGCCTGGCAGGGTGAGTGTGGCCCCCAAGGCGACCAGCGCCCCGTAGGCGATCAGCGTGTAGAAGCCCAGCGCGAGCGAGGCCAGGAAACCGACGAGGCGGTAGACCAGCGTGATGTAGAGCGCGGTGAACGCGATACCCAGGATAGCCGCGATGGCGCTGGCCTGGATGGCGGCGGCACCGAGGGTCGGTCCGACCGTCTGGCGCTGCACCTCGGTTACCGGAAGCGGCAGCGAACCGCCCTCGATCAGCACGGCCAGTTCCTCGGAGCTCTCCGCGGTGAAGTCCTGGCCGCTGATGGTCGTCTGGCCACCGGCCATACCGACCTCGCACGCGGTCTCCGGTGTCACCTGAGGAGCGGAGATGATCTGCTCGTCCAGGACGATCGCCACGCGGCGGCGCGGGTCGTTCTCCTCGTAACAGGCGGCCTGACCGGTCAGCTCCTGCCACTGGTCACTGCCTTCGCCCTGGAAACTGACGTTGACGACCCACCCGGCGCCGGTGGCGCTGTCCAGCGCGGATTCAGCGCTGGAGACGCGGTCCCCCTGGATCTCGCTCTCTCCCAGCTGGAGGGGCGTGCCGTCCTCGTCGGGCAGCGTCAGCGCGACGTCTTCGGGGTTCTCCGCCGGAGGCCCGGCCGGAGCCTCGCCCGGCATGCCCGGTTCGCCGCCCGGCATCCCCGGTTCCTCGCCGGGCATCCCCGGTTCGCCGCCCTCAAGGCCCTCCATGAGCTCCTGGAGCTCCTCCTCGGACATCTCGGGCGCTTCCCCGTCTTCGGGGAGCTCCATGTCCTCGGGGAGTTCCGGCTCGCCCTCGCCGTCGGCGGGGGCACGGGCCTCGTCGGCCTCCTGCGGGGCTTCCGCGAAATCGGCGGGGGGCGCTTCGACGCCCTGACCGCCCGCATCCCCCACACCGAGCACGGGGTGGAAGGACAACTGGGCGGTCTGGCCGACGATCTCGGCGGCCTCGGCCGGGTCCTGCACACCGGGGAGCTCGACGACGATCCGGTTCTCACCGGAGCGCGACATGTTGGCTTCGGCGACACCCAGGCGGTCGATGCGCTGGCGCAGCACCTCGACGACCATGTCGGTGTTCTCCGCGTTGGCCTCGGTGCCGTCGGTACCGTCCTGTGTCTCCAGGACGATCTGCGTACCGCCGCTGAGGTCGAGCCCCAGCCGCGGTGGGATAAACCACGCCGCGCCGAACGCGACGAGGATAACGAGAAGGGAGATGAGCGCGCGTGTCCAGCGCGCCCCAGCTCCCGTTTGACTGGACAAGGGGTGAACCTCTCACTGCGGATAGTGGGTGCCGGTCGCGCGCCCGGCTGTCGCGGGCGGGTTGCGTGAAGGACGGGCCCCTGCGCCGAAGGCGGCACGGGGCGCGGCCCGACCGGTGCGGTCAGACGATGGTGAGCGCGGTGAGAGGCGGCCCCCGGGTGGGTGGCAGCCCTTCCGCGTCGGCCTGCTCGACGGCGGGTTCGTGGTGCGGGAGGGGCAGCGGCCACCAGGGTTGGTCCCACACCGCCAGGCGCAGTGCGCAGGAGGGGACGGCGTCGGGCAGGTCCCGCAACACCGATCGCTGGTCGCAGGTGGAGGCGGGCGGCCCGAGGGCGACCGTCTGGGAGCCGAGGTAGGGACGCACTTCCTCCGTGGCCTCGTGGGCTTCGGAGTCCTCGCGTTCACCGTCGGCGCTGTCCTCAGGGCCGTTGACCACACCCTCAGAAGGCAGGGGTGCGGTCTCCCGCTCCCCGGCCAGGTTCGGGGCCACGGGCAAGGACAGGATGACCAGCAGGACCACGCTGGTGATCAACGAGCTGGTCCGCAGGGCAGGACGGGGTGCGGCACGGGTAACCGTGGTGACCACCGCCTCAGGACCGGGTTCGAAGGTCGTGCTCGCTTCGGCCGGTGCCCCGGTGACACACGGCGTTGCTCCAGCCGAGCATAAGGGCACACGGCGGCCTCAGGGAATCACGCCGACTACGCCCGTGGATAACGGTTCCGCGACCGGCGCCTGCGGGGTGGGAACGGGCCCGTTCAGGGCGGTTTCCGCGGTGCTCGGGGATCGGGCACGGGAAAGCGGGTGCTCGGCGCCCCCCGGCCACCTTTAGTCTTGAGTCATGTCGTCGAATCGCCACATCCTGACCGCGGTCGCTTGGCCCTACACCAACGGCCCGCGCCACATCGGACACGTCTCCGGCTTCGGGGTCCCCTCCGACGTCTTCTCGCGCTTCCAGCGAATGTCGGGGAACAACGTGCTGATGGTCAGCGGCACCGACGAACACGGCACCCCGATCCAGGTGCTGGCCGACCAAGAGGGCGTCACCGCCCGCGAGCTGGCCGACCGCTACAACCGGATCATCGCCGAGGACCTGGTCGCCCTCGGCCTCTCCTACGACCTGTTCACCCGGACCACCACCGGCAACCACTACTCCGTCGTCCAGCAGCTCTTCACGACGCTCTACGACAACGGCTACGTCTTCACCCGCACCACCAAGGGCGCGCGCTCGCCCTCCACCGGCCGCACCCTCCCGGACCGCTACATCGAGGGCACCTGCCCCATCTGCGGATACGACGGCGCGCGCGGCGACCAGTGCGACAACTGCGGCAACCAGCTCGACCCGGTCGACCTGCTCGCGCCCCGCTCCCGGATCAACGGCGAGGCACCGGAGTTCGTGGACACCGAGCACTTCATGCTCGACCTGCCCGCCTTCGCCGACGTCCTCACCGAGTGGCTCAAGGGCAAAGAGGGGGCGTGGCGCCCGAACGTCCTCAAGTTCTCGCTGAACCTCGTGGAGGACTTGCAGCCGCGCGCGGTCACCCGCGACCTCAACTGGGGTGTCCCGATCCCGCTGGACGGGTGGAACGACAACGACGCCAAGCGCATCTACGTGTGGTTCGACGCGGTGATCGGTTACCTGTCCGCGTCCATCGAATGGGCCAAGCGGATCGGCGAGCCCGAGGCGTGGCGGCGCTGGTGGCAGGGGGACGAGACCGAGTCCTTCTACTTCATGGGCAAGGACAACATCGTCTTCCACTCGGTCATCTGGCCCTCGATCCTGCTGGGTGCGAGCGGTAGGGGCGACCGGGGCGGCGACCCCGGCCCGCTCGGCGAGCTCGAGGTGCCCACCGAGGTCGTCTCCAGCGAGTTCCTCACCATGGAGGGGCAGAAGTTCTCCTCCTCGCGCCGCGTAGTGATCTACGTGCGCGACTTCCTGGAGCGCTACTCGGCGGACGCGCTGCGGTACTACATTATGGCCGCGGGGCCGGAGAACCAGGACACCGACTTCACCTGGTCCGAGTTCGTACGCCGCAACAACGACGAGCTGGTGGCGGCCTGGGGCAACCTGGTCAACCGCTCCATCTCCATGGCGGCCAAGAACCTCGGCGAGATCCCCGCCGCCGGCGACCTGACCGAGGTGGACCGCGCGGTCCTGGAGGCGTCGCGGGAGGCCTTCGGCACCGTCGGCGCCCGGCTGGAGAGGTCGCAGTTCAAGGCGGCGCTCCAGGAGGCCATGCGCACGGTCGCCGAGGCCAACAAGTACATCTCCGACCAGGAACCGTGGGCGCTCAAGAAGACCGACCCCGAGCGGATGGCGACCGTCCTGCACGTGTCCCTGCAGCTGGTCAGCGACGCCAACTGCCTCCTGACGCCGTTCCTTCCGGAGTCGGCCAACAAGGTTCACGCGATGCTCGGCGGCACCGGGACCTGGACGGGCATGCCCCGCATCGAGTCCGGCCACGACACCATCGGCGGTTCCGGTGAGCCGGTGGACTACCCGGTCATCACCGGTGACTACGCCGGCAACGCGGCCCGCTGGGAGTCGGCGCCGATCGTCCCGGGCACGCCGCTGAGCCGTCCGCAGCCGTTGTTCACCAAGCTCGACCCGTCGGTGGTCGACGAGGAGCTGGCCCGCCTGGCGGGCGACGCCGAATAGCACCGCAGAACACGAATCGTCCCGCCGACGGGCTCACCTGCCCGTCGGCGGTTTCCGCACGGAGGAAGAGTCACCATGGGCAAGCGCAGCGGTAAGGCGGTCAAGGAGCGCAACGCGCAGACGCCGCCTCCGGTACCCGAGGGTCTGCGTGTGCCGGTGGCGGACAGCCACACCCACATGGACATGCAGACACCCGAGGTGGCGGAGATCGTCGCGGCGGCGGAGTCGGTCGGTGTGACCCCGCTGGTGCAGGTGGGCGTGGACCTCCCCTCGTCGCGCTGGGCGGTCGAGACCGCACGCGAGTACCCCGGGAAGGTGTGGGCCGCGGTGGCCCTGCACCCCAACGAGGCCCCGCGCATCGTCCACGGCGACGGTGCTGAGGGCGTGGAGGCCGACGACACCGACTGGACCGAGAAGGCCCGCCCCGCTGGCGGAATCGAGGCCTTGGAGGCCGAACTCGCCGAGATCGACGGGCTGGCGGGTCTGCCGGAAGTCGTCGCGGTGGGGGAGACCGGCATGGACACCTTCCGCACCGGCCCCGAGGGCGCCCTCGCCCAGGAGGAGTCCTTCCGCCGCCACATCGCCATGGCCAAGCGCCATGGCAAGGCGCTCATGATCCACGACCGCGAGGCCCATGACGACGTTCTGCGGGTCCTCGACGAGGAGGGGGCGCCGGAGCGCGTGGTCTTCCACTGCTTCTCAGGCGACGCCGCCATGGCCAAGGTGTGCGCTGAGAACGGCTACTTCATGAGTTTCGCGGGCAACGTCACCTTCGCCACCGCCGAGTCACTGCGGGAAGCCGCCCGGGTGGCCCCGGCCGACCTGGTCCTGGTGGAGACCGACGCGCCCTTCCTCACCCCCAAGCCGTACCGGGGGCGCCCCAACGCCCCGTACCTCGTTCCGCTCACCCTGCGCGCGCTCGCCGAGACCAAGGGCATGGACGAGGACGAGCTGGCCGGGATCGTCGCGGACAACGCCCGGCGGGCCTTCGGCTACTGACCGGGAAGTGGGCAGGAGCTGGCCGGATACGGCCACGCGCGCGTCCATGGTCTAGACCTAGGATGCTGGCCATGCGTTTCCGCCTGTCCGTACACGCGGCCATGATCCGGGCCTGGGCGGTGATCCTCGCCGTGCTCGTCCTTTACGCGCTCGTAGGCTGCTGGTTCGCCCTCGAGTTCGGACTGGCCTGGTGGTGGGGCCTGCTCCCCACAGGGGCCATGCTGGTGTTCGGTGAGGCCGTGTTCCTCATGACCAGGGGAGACCCGCTGGGCGGGCGCGAGTACCGCCTGTTGACCCGGGAACTGGATCCGCGTGCGCACGAGGCACTCGACCGGTTGTGCGCACTCAGCGGGAGGTCCAGGCCGGAGCTGCGGCTCATCAACCTCAGGCACGCCAACGCGCTCACCCTGGACGACGGGAACGGCGGTTCCGTGATCTACGTGAGCCCTCGGCTGATCACCGAGCTGGAGCTGCCCGAGCTGCAGGCCGTATTGGCGCACGAGATGGCGCACATCGCCCACCGGGACCAGCGGCTGCTGCAGTTCGCCACCGCGATGACCCGGTGGCCGCTGCACCTGCCGTTGCTGGTTTTGCCGTTCTTGCAGTGGGTGGACGGAAAGGTGGTCGCGTTCGGCCGCCGCTGCGGTATGGACTGGGAGCCGCTGGGCATCGATGAGGCCTCGGCGGAACAGGACCAACCGATCGGGGAGATCAGCAACCCGGTGCTGCGACGGCTGGCTCGTCCCGTGCTGTGGGCCGTCCAGCTTCTCCGCCTGGTGGCCTTCCTGTACGGGGCGCTGTTCAAGCTCGCGTTCCTTGTCCTCGGGGCGCTGATCGCGCTGCCCGGGCTGCCCGCGGCCTTCGTGCTGAACCGGCAGCGGGAGCTGGCGGCGGACCGGGCCGCCGCTGAGCTGACCGGGGCGCCGTCCACGCTGGCTTCGGCCCTGGACCTGCTGCGGGTCCACCGTGAACGCAGGCCCGCACGGGACCTGCGCGCGGCCAACGTTTCGGCGTTGGCGATCTTCCCGGTGGACGGCAAGGACGGCGGCGGGTGGTTCTCCACCCACCCCGCACTCTCCCGCCGGATGAAGCGCCTCCGCGAGCAGGCCCGGCTGCTGTCCCGTCAGTAGCCGCGCTTGAGGCGTGCGGCCTCACGGCCCTGCCGGTCCTTGCGCTTCCACTCCTTGCGGCGTTCCGCACGCATGCGGGCGTCGCCTCGGCTCCGGTTCCACTCGGCCTCGCGGCGCAGCTTGTACCAGCGTTCGAGGCGTTTCGTGTCCAGCTCGCCCTCGTCCACGGCGGCGTTGACCGCGCACCCGGGCTCGTTGCCGTGCGCGCAGTCCCGGAAGCGGCACTGTTCGGCGAGCTCCTTGATGTCGGCGAAGGTGCGGTCGACACCGTTCTCGTCCCCTGGCACGTCGATGCGGCGCACACCGGGGATGTCCAGGAAGAGCGCGCCCCCGGGCATGGCGATCAGCTGGCGGTGGGTGGTGGTGTGGCGGCCGCGCCGGTCGTCGCGGATTTCCCCGGTGTCCATCACCGTGTCTCCGGCGAGGGCGTTGAGCAGGCTGGACTTGCCCGCGCCGGAGGTTCCGAGCAGGACCCAGGTGGCGCCGGGGCGCAGCCGTTCGGCCAGGCCTTCGAGCCCGAGGCCGGTGTGCGCGCTGACGGTGTGTACCTCGGTCCCCGTAGTGACGGACTCGACCAGTTCGGTCACCTCGGGCAGGCGGTCTCCGGCGAGTTCGGCCTTGGTGACGGCGACGACCGGGACGGCGCCGCTGGCCCAGGCGAGGCTGAGGAAACGCTCCAAACGGCCCACGTTGGGCCCTTGGTCGGCGGCCTCGCAGACGAGGACCGCGTCGATGTTGGCGGCCAGGATCTGGTCGTGCGAGTCCTTGGCCACGCCTTGGCGGACGAGGGTTCCGGCCCGTTCCAGGACGGCTTCGACGAGCCAGGCGTCCCCGGAACGGCGGACGGCGACCCAGTCGCCGCTCGTCGGTGCGGCGGCGGGGTCGCTCTCCGCGGCCCTGCGGACCGCTGGGGCGAGTGCGGCGGTCTCCTCCCGCGGTATGCGGATACCGACGGAGCCGCGGCGGGCGTCGCTGACCCGCGCGGGCAGCAGCAGGAGGTGGTCGTTGTCGTTGGCGACGGTGTCGAACGCTGCCTCGACGCGGGCGTTCCAGCCCAGTCCGTCGAGGGGCTTGCTGTGGTGACTCACGGTGATCTCTCTACGAGGGCGCGAGCCGGGCCTGTGGGGCCGCTCAGGGCTCGCTGACGACAGGAAGGTCGGAAACGGCGGCAGGCATGGCGCACCCCTCTCTCGTCAGCGATCGATACGGACCGAGCCTAGGACAGCCCTTCAGTGCGGTGCCAGTGGTTTTCCGGGGTCCTCAACGCGGGGGCCGCGTCCAGATGTCGCCGCCGGGCCGCCGGGCCGCCGGAGGAGTGCTCTCCGGGACGCCGTGCTTGGGCACGTAGAAGGCGTCCGTGCTCTGGGTCGTGTGTTCCTCTGACCGGTGGGACGGACGGGAGTAGTCCCGGTACTCGTAGTCCTCGCCGCCCAGCAGCAGGAAGAGGCTGCAGATCAGCAGGAAGACGAACAGGCTCATGATCAGCGGCAGCAGCAGGTCGGGCGCAGGTGTTCCCTCGGGCGGTCCGTGCCGGACGGAGTCGGGCGGGGTGACGTGGACCCCGGCCATGCCCGTGTAGTGCATGGAGGTGACCGCGATCGCCATGACCAGGGAGGCCAGCGCGATGCTGCCCATGCCGCGCAGGTACCGGGCGAACCACAGCGCCACGGTGGCGGCGACCACGGCGATCACACAGGCAAGGACGACGTACCCGGGTGCGTGGTGCATGTCGCCGTGCAGGTTCATGGAGGCCATGCCCATGTAGTGCATGGCGATCACGCCCACCCCGAGGAGGAAGCCGCTGAACAGGAGCCAACCGAGCGTGGAGGTCCGCACAGCGAAATGGAGGGCGACGCCCATGACCAGGATCGGCACGATACCGCTGACCACGGTAAGAAGAGTGTCGTACCGGATCGCGATGCCGCTGACGCTGTACCCGAGCATGGCGATGAAGTGCATCGACCACACGGCCATGCCGCCGAGGGAGAGCGCTGCCAGACTCAGCCACTGCCATCGGAAGAACCCCGTAGCCTGACGGGCCCGGGCGGCGAAGGTGAGTCCGAGGAAGGATCCGATCACCGACACCACGTAGGCGATCGCGGGGGTTATCCAGTCCTGTGAGAAGAGGTCGGCCACTGTCCCAAGTCTCTACTTTCCATGACGCAAGTCACATATGTGGCTTCCGTTTATGAATCGTAGGGGCGCCCTTTATCAATCACCAGAGGGCTCCCTTGGCCTGATGTGGCCAAGTGTCCTCTTTGGGTTTGTGGTCGCAGGATTCGGGTTAGGGCGTTTCCGCCGAACACGCCCTAACGTCGGCGCGGGGTGAAGTTGCCCGGCTCGGGTGCTTCGGGCGCCTCGGGCTGCGGCTCAGCCGCGGGCCGCTTCTCGTCGCCCACGTTCAGCAGCAGGAAGAGGCTGCACACCATGAGGAAGACGAACATCCCGGTGACCAGGGGAAGGACCAGTTCCGAGGAGTCGGCGCCGGGAAGAGGGGCCGTCAGATCCCCGTCGGCGGCGGTGAAGCTCATGCCGAACATCCCCGTGTAGTGCATGGCCGATACCGCGACACCCATCAGGAGGGCGGCGAGCAGGGAAGCGGAGGTCCGTCGCAGGTTGAGCGCGAACCAGAGAGCTGCCGTAGCGGCGGTCACCGCGATCACGGAAGCGATCCCCACGTACACGGGGTCATGGTGCAGGTGGCCGTGGACGTTCATCGAGGCCATGCCCATGTAGTGCATGCCCACCACCCCGGCGCCGGCGATCGCCCCGCTCGCCAGCAGCCACGGCGTCGTCCCGCGAACGGTAGCAAGTGTGAGAGCGACGCCCATCACGGCGATCGCGACGATCCCGCTGGCCACAGTGAGGCCGGTGTCGTAGCGAATCGGTGAGCCCTCGACCTGGAATCCGAGCATGGCCACGAAGTGCATTGACCAGATCGCCGTGCCGCCGAGACAGACCGAGCTCATGGCCAGCCACCGCCAGCGGGCGGGCGAGTCCCTGGCCAAGCGGGCGAACCGCAGGCCGATGAACGAGCCCACGACAGACAGGGCGTAGGCAAGGGCGGGTGTCCACCAACCATGGGCGAAGTGGTCGATCATCGGGTCTCCTGAAGGAATAGTGCGGCAATCCGACCATAGGATCATTTTTCTGTTCAGGAGACCCCGAACTGAAGGAACGTGACGTCCGGTAAGCGAATCCGCTCCAGCTGCGCGGTGAGGTTGGGCACAGCCGTCCCGGCTTTGTCGGGCGTTCAGTGCCCGCCCCCGTGGCCGTCGCCGAACGGCGTCGTGATTCCGCCGTAGTCCAACCGGGTCATCATTCCCTCGTCCGCGTGCGGCAGGTTGTGGCAGTGGTTCATCCACAGGCCGGGGTTGTCGGCGAGGAAGGCGACCCGCCATACTTCGCCCGGCCGGACGTCGAAGGTGTCGAGGAGGAGCGGCCCGCCCGAGGGCGGGCGGCCGTCCCGGGAGAGGACGCGGACCGTGTGCCCGTGCAGGTGCCAGGGGTGGGTCTCGAAGCTCCGATTGGCCACGGTGAACTGCACGAGGTCGCCCTCTTCCACCAGCTGCTCCGGGACCCGTGGGTGGGCGAGGCCGTTGACGGTCTGGGCGTAGGAGGGCACGCCGTCGAGGAGGGCGGCGTTGCGGTCCAGGACCAGGTCGAAGGAACGGTCGAAGGGGCCGTCCGGTAGTGGGCGGTCCGGGTCGGGGGCGCCCTGGGAGAGGGGGTCGAGTTCGGGCCAGTCCGCGGTGCGGTCCATGCCTTCGGGATCGCCCGTCGCTCCCTCGGGGGCCAGCCGGGGGCCGACCTCGGAGTGGTCCACCAGCAGGGCCACGGGGGTGCCCGGGGCCTCCAAGAGGAGGTCGTACCGGGATCCGGCGGGGATGCGCAGCGAGTGGTCGGTGACGGGTGCGGGTTCGTGGAGGTCTCGCCCGTCCACGGACACGAGGGTGAACGGCGCTCCGACCGGTGACAGCCAGTGGGGGGAGTCGTCGGTGTTGGCCAGCCTCAGACGGACACTCTGTCCTGGTTGGACCGGGTGCTCGACCGGCTCGTCGCTCTCGCCGACCACCAGTACCCCGTCGAAGGTGTGCACCGGCAGGACCAGGTCCAGATCGGCGCGGTCGCCGTCGGGCGGGTACACGACCAAGCAGCCGTACAGTCCACGGCGCACGCCCACGTGCGAGGTCTGGTGCGTGTGGTACCAGTACGTGCCCACCTGGTCGGCGAGGAACCGCTGGGTGAACTCTCCGCCGGGCACCACGGCCTCCTGAGTCACGCCCGGTGCGCCGTCCTCCCCGCAGGCGACGTCGTAGCCGTGCCAGTGCAGAGTGACACCCTCTTCCACGTCCTCGTTGCGCAGGGTCGTCTCGACAAGGTCGCCCTCCTCCGCGGTGATGAGGGGGCCGCCCAGCTCGTCCCCGAAGGACCAGGTCTCGAACCGGTGGCCCGAGGGCAGGGTCGCGGTCCGGACATGCGCGGTCAGCACGTGTCGGCGGACCGTTCCACCGGACCGGGGCCGCTCAGGCCCGCGCAGGGTGGTGACGTCCAGACCGTCCGGTGGGAGGTGTTCCCCGGCCGGTCCGCCGCCGAGGTCCGGTCGGTCCCGGGAGACGAACGACAGCCCGACCCCGCTCGCCCCCGCCGCCACGGAGAGGCCAGCCGCGCCGAGGAACCACCGCCGTGCCGGATCTCGGCCGCCGTCCTTGCCCGGACCGCTCGGCCCGGACCGCTCGGCGCGGATCAGGCCCACCGCTGTCACCGTGGCCGCGCCCGCTGCCAGAGCCACGGTGATCAGCGCCGGGCCCCAAGTCAGCGGATACCCGCCGACCAGGTACAGAACCGGTCCGGCCGCGACCGCGTACCCGACCGCGCAGAGCCACGCGGACGCCGCCGGGGGAAGATCCGCCTCGGGGTCCCGAGCCGCCCGGACCAGTGCGGGACCGGCCAGCACGGTCGCGGCGGCGACGGCCACACCCAGCAGGGGCAGGACGACCAGGTGCCAGCCCTGGACGAACCACCAGCCGCGGGTACTGAGCACCGCCACCGCGACAACGTGGCCGACCGTCGCCGTCAGCGCCAGGGAGATCCCCGCCTTCAGCCAGCGCCCCGTCAGGCCCGTAGCCAGCCAACCGGCCGCGGCCAGGACACCGGTGGCCAGGCCGGCGGTGAGCACGGCGAGGGTGCTCATGGGGAGATCGTCTCCTGGGCTTCGACCGGTGTCCGGGCGTGGCGCACCGAGAGCACGAGGAACAGCGTGGAAAGACCGGCCGACACGACCCCGACGATCGCGTGGACGCCGAACACCAGCGGACTCTCCGTACCGCCGCCGACCGCGTCACTGACGGTGCTGAGCAGCAGCTGGGTCAGGAGCAGCAGGAGGATCAAGGCGGCGAGCCCGGTCACCCGGCCCGGTACACGGGCCAGTGCGGAAACCGCGACGACCACGATGGCGAGGGCGATCATCATGTGCCCGGACACCTGGTGGTCGGCGAAGGACTCTGAGACCGGCCCTGGGGCGACCGCACCCGAACCAGCGAGAAAGAGCTGGACGACATGCCAGCCCGCCAGTACGGCGGCGAAGGCTGCGAGGATCTTGCGCATGGTGCTCCTTGTTCGAGGATTCTGACCGCGATCCTGCTTCCGGCGGGCCCTCCGGCGCGTCATGCCGGGGGTGACACTTCGTCGTCGGCCCTCCGGGTGACCCGCACCTGGGAGTACCGCGAGGGGAGTAGCCGAAAGCCCGCCTCACGCGGGATGCGGGTTCAGCGGGGCGGACCTAAGGTGGCGGAATGACAGTCGGTATCCCGGACCGAGGTGCCGCGTTCGACATCTTGGTCGCGGGCGGAGTCCTCGTCCTGGTACTCGTCAACACCCTGCTCAACCAAGGCGGGATCACCCCCGTCGACCTCGTCCCGGCGTCGGGGGTCCTCGTCCTGGCCCTGCGGAACCGCACACCCAGGGCCGTGCTGGTCGCTTCGCTGGTCCTGCTCTTCGTCTACCTCGGACTCGACAACCTCGGGCCGGCGATGACCCTGCCTGCGCTCATCGCCCTGTTCACCACGGTCCGGACCGGGTACTGGAGGTTCGCCGTGGCGGTGATGGGGCCGGTTCTGGGCCTGGTCACGGTGGGGGTCCTGATCGAGGGTGAGGGCTCCCCGGAAGCGGCGGAGACGGCTTTCCTGCAGATCGGATGGTTCGTCGCCGCGGGTGTCATGGGCGCGGTGTTCCGAGAGTGGCGGGCCCGCACCCTGGAGGTCGAGGCGCGGGCTGCCGAGGCCGAGCGCACCCGGGAGGAGACGGCTCGGCGTCGCGCGGGAGAGGAGCGGCTGCGGATCGCCCGGGAACTCCACGACTCCCTCACCCACGCGATCTCCGTGATCAGAGTGCAGGCAGGCGTCGCGGTGCACCTGGCCCGCAAACGCGGAGAGGAGGTGCCCGAGGCGCTCACGATCATCGAGGAGGCCAGTGGGGCGGCCACCCGGGAACTGCGGGCCACCCTGGAGGTACTCCGAGACCAGGACCCCGGGGACGGCGGTGCCCACGTGACTTTGGCGCGTCTGGACGAACTGGCCGGCTCCGCGGGTGCGGCGGGTCCGGAAGTCGACGTGGAATTCGTGGGCCGACGGTTGGAACTGCCCGAGGTCGTCGACCGGGCCGCCTACCGGATCGTCCAGGAGGCGCTGACCAACGTCGCCCGGCACGCCGGGTCGGGTGCCCAGGCGAGGGTCCGGGTGCGGTACGGAACGGACACGGTCGCGGTGACCATCACCGACGACGGCCAAGCCCACCCGGGCAAGCTGCCCGAACCCGGTACCGGGACACTGGGGATGCGCGAACGGGTCACTGCCTTGGGCGGATGGTTCACCGCCGGACCCCAGGAGAGCGGCGGGTTCGAGGTGCGGGCGGAGCTGCCGCTGGACGGGGGAACGGTGTGATCCGAGTACTGCTGGTAGACGACCAACCGCTGATCAGAGCCGGGTTCCGTGCGCTGCTGGACGCCGAGGACGACCTCGAGGTCGTCGCGGAGGCGGCGGGCGGGGAGGAAGCCGTGGACGCGGCGACCCGGCAACTACCGGATGTGGCCCTGCTCGACATCCAGATGCCGGGCACCGACGGGATCGAGGCCACCCGCAGGATCGCCGCCGACCCCCGCTTGGACGGCACACGCGTGGTGATGCTGACCAACTACGGGTTCGACGAGCACGTCTACGATTCCCTGCGCGCCGGGGCCGCTGGTTTCCTGGTCAAGGACATCGACCCGGCTGACCTGCTGCACGGCGTGCGCACCGCCGCTCGCGGCGACGCCCTGCTCGCCCCCGCGATCACCCGGAGACTCATCCAGGAGTTCGTCGCTCGCCCTGTACGGCTGCCGAGCCCGGACGTGCTGGCTGAGCTCACCCACAGGGAGCGCGAGGTCCTGTCTTTGGTGGCGAAGGGGATGACCAACGACGAGATCGCCGTGCACATGGTGATCAGCCCGTCCACCGCCAAGACCCACGTGAGCCGCACAATGGTCAAGACCGGCGCCCGGGACCGGGCCCAGCTCGTGGTGCTGGCCTACGAGTCAGGCCTTGTGTCGGTACGGGGGGACTGAGCGGTACGGAGCCCTTCGAAGGCGATCCGGCTCAAAGCATCGGCGATCTCCTCGCACGCCAGGCCGCGGTCCGGCTTGTACCACTCCACAATCGAGTTGACCATGCCGAAGAGCAGCCGCGAAGCAACCGCGGGGTCGACATCGCTGCGGATGTCCCCGTCGACAACGCCCTCGCGCACCAGGTCCGCGATCAGGTGGTCGAACTGGCGCCGCCGCTCCAGCGCGCGCTTCTCCACCTCGGTATTGCCGCGCACCCTGAGCAGCAGCGTGACGTGGGGCAATTCCTCCACCAGCACCCGGACGCTGCCGCGCATCACGTGTTCGAGCCGGTCGATGGCGGGCCCCGCGGTCGCACCCTCCTCGCGGGTGACCTCGAACAGGGCGTCCATGGCCAGATCAAGGGACTGCCGCAGCAGCTCCGACTTGCCGGTGACGTGGTGGTAGATCGCGGACTTGGTCACGCCAAGGGCACGTGCCAGGTCCTCCATGCTCGTGCCGTCGTACCCGCGCTCGTTGAAAACACGAGCGGCAACACGCAACACGGACTCGGCGTCGTGCCCGGGCCGACCGGAACGTCGCCTGCCCTGGGCTGGGAAAGTTCGGGACACGGTTGCCAAATCTACCTTGTGCTGAGGACCGGAACAGGGACCACCGGCCACCCGGTCGGCGAGGGCTGTGCGCTCCAACCCACGGGAACGGCCTTGGCCAGGGTCCCGAACTGGACCAAAGGACCCAGAACCGCATACCGATTCCACTCATCCCATTGGCCCACTTTCATCTCCGGAGCGCAGAAAAGTTCACATCATGTAGAAAATATTCCCCTGGTTTCTCCGTCCCAGCGCCGCCCTAGCCAGGCAATATGCGATAAATGCTGGAAAAGCCTGCGAGGCGGACTTCAGGGTTCTATTCTCGTGCTGTCCCTGATGATTCGCCCTCGGAAGGAGTGCCGTGCTCGCCATCGAACAGCGGATGCGGGAGATGCTCCAGGCGCCCGGGATACGCAGTGTCTGCCTCGTGGACTGGTGCAGCGGTCGGGCTCTCAGCTGCGTAGGAATCGACGAGACCGACGAGGCCCCGGCTACGGCGGCGATTCTCCAGGCCATCAACGGTGGGCCGCTCTGCGCCGCGCAAGAAGCCGCGGAAGCCACCCTGCCGACCACCTCGCGAACAACTGCGCAGGCGATCGAGGACGTGGTTGTCACTGAGGAGCACGACCACCTTCTCTTCGCCGTTCTACGGGGCTCCGAATTCTGTGTCCAGGTGCGGCTGAGGCGGGATATGGGCAGTCTCGGGTTCGCTTTGCGGAAACTCCGCGACCTCGCCGACGACGTCGAATTTCCGCCTCGCCGGGTCGATGGGCACCCCGCCTCGGGCGGAGATCCGCCGAGCCGGGACAGCCAGGACGAGGCGCCGCCTCGCCGGAACAGCGGATCTCGGACGCATCCCCGATCCCGCCCCCGGGTGACGGTGGACCGTCCGGTGTTGGAACGGGTTCTGACGGCGCTCCGCTCCCTGGGCGTGGGGCGGGTCAGAACCGGACCGGTGGTCGTGTGACCGCTGGTCCTCCCCAGCGCCCCGAGAACTCCGACCACCCCCGGCTACCGAAATCCCACCACTGGGCTGCGGGGCTCCGCCGCTGGTTCGCCGACCGGAGAGCCCGCAGAGCGCTGCGGCGACTCAACCAAAGGAGAGAGAAAGACATGCCGAACATCGAAGCCGGGCTCAAGGACATGATGGAGACGGACGGGGCTATCGGCGCCGCCGTGGTCGACTACAGCAGCGGGATGGCGCTGGGCACGCTCTCCTCGACCAACAGCCTCGACCTCACCGTCGCCGCGGCGGGCAATACCGAGGTGGTCCGGGCGAAGATGCGGACCATGGACCAGCTGGGCCTGAACGACGCGATCGAGGACATCCTCATCACGCTCTCCGGCCAGTATCACGTGATCCGCCCGCTCACCAGCCGCAAGGGGCAGGGGCTCTTCCTCTACTTGGCCCTGGACAAGGGGCGGGGCAACCTGGCCTTGGCCCGGCACCGGCTGAAGGGCATCGAGGAGACCCTCGAAGTATGAGTAGCGAGGAGACCCTCGAAACCTGAGAGAGGTTGGGGGGTAGGGCGTGTTCGGTGGATGCTGCCCGTCGAGAAGGTGCTGCGCCGTAGGCGTCCGTTGAGGGTTGGTGGCGGGCGACGGGCGGGGGTGCTGCGCCGTAGGCGTCCGTTGAGGGTTGGTGGCGGGTGACGGGCGGGCGTGTCCAGTGGTGCTGGCACAAGGCCGAAGAAGGAGTTCCCCTGCTGTGCACTGCCTCGCAAGCTCGGCAGCATCGCACAGCGGGGCCCGCCCGGGTTCGGCTGTCGACTGAGAGATGCGCAGTGACAGTGCCGCTGGGGCGACGCGCAGCAGGGCATGTGTCCGCTGAACATGCCCTAGTATCCGCCTCGGGCGCGGTCTTCCCACACCCGAGTCCGATGGGGGAGAATGCCGGTGCCCACCCCCCCCAACCGCGCAGGGAGCCCGGAATGTTCCGGATCGCGATCAGTCGGCTCACCGACGAAGGCCGGCGCATCACTCCGGAACACCGGGGTACCGCCATGTCCGTGGACGAGGCGGTCCTCGCCCTCCGGGAGCATCTGCCCACCGTGGACACGAGCGCCTTCGGCAGCGACGCGGTCCAGCGCTCGGTGAACCGGGTGAACGACTTCCGCCACGACGTGGACACCGACGACGGCGGCCGCTACCGCGTGGTTATCGCCCCGATGATGTGACCCGCCCGGGCTCCGGAACGGCCCTTGTCTCCACCGCCCAGGCTCCGGCCCAGCCCATATCGCCTGCCCTCCCTGTTCTCCCCTAATCGGAACCGAAGGCCGAGTCGAAGGACTCCGAGGGCGGATCGAAGAGGTTGGCGCGCACGAACTGCACTGCTTCGGCCGCGCCGACGCGCCGGTCCATGCCCGCGTCCTCCCACTCGACGGAGACCGGTCCCTCGTAGCCGATCGAGTTGAGTACGCGGAAACTGGCCTCCCACGGCACGTCCCCGCGTCCGGTCGACACGAAGTCCCAGCCCCGTCGTGGGTCGCCCCACGGCAGATGGGAGCCGAGCCGTCCGTTGCGTCCGTTTCCCACCTGCTTTCGGGCGTCCTTGCAGTCCACGTGGTAGATGCGGTCCCGGAAGTCCCACAGGAAACCGACCGGGTCGATGTCCTGCCACACCATGTGGCTGGGGTCCCAGTTCAGGCCGAAGGCCTCTCGGTGCCCCACTGCCTCGAGCGCCGCCTGGGTCGACCAGTAGTCGTAGGCGATCTCCGACGGGTGCACCTCGTGCGCGAACCGCACCCCCACCTCGTCGAACACGTCCAGGATCGGGTTCCACCGGTCGGCGAAGTCCTGGTAGCCCGCCTGGATGACGTCGTCGCCCACGGGCGGGAACATCGCCACGTACTTCCAGTTCGCCGAACCCGTGAAGCCCACGACCGTGGACACTCCCAGTTTGGCGGCGGCCTTGGCGGTCGTCTTCATCTCCTCGGCGGCGCGCTGGCGGACGCCTTCCGGGTCACTGCTCCCATCGGCCTTCCCGTCCCCGGCTTCCCAGATGCGGGACGGCAGGATGTCCCGGTGCCGGTGGTCGATGGGGTCGTCGCACACCGCCTGTCCGAGGAGGTGGTTCGAGATCGCCCAGACACTGAGTCCGTGGCGCTTGAGGATGTCCAAACGGCCCCGGACGTAGTCGTCGTCCACGGCGGCGCGGGTGACGTCGAGGTGGTCGCCCCAGCAGGCGATCTCCAGTCCGTCGTAGCCCCATGACGAGGCGAGGGAGCACACTTCTTCGAAGGGCAGATCGGCCCACTGGCCGGTGAAGAGGGTGACCGGTCTGGTCATCGGGCTACCTCCATGGTGTTCGGGGTGGCTGGGGAGCGGGACCGTGATGGTGATCGGGTTTGTTGGCGCGCAGGGCGTCAGTGCGGAGTCGGCCCCGCCGGTGCCGGCACACCGACGAGGCCGAGCATGAGGTCGCGGACCTCGGTGGCCGCGACACGGCCCCGGGCGATGGGTTCGGTGCACAGCAGGAGGGGCCCGTCCTCGGGGTCGTCGTGCGGGCGCCCGTGCGTGCCCCGGACACAGCCCGGGTCCAGGGGAACGACGTTCATCGTGTAGCGCAGCCCGACCTTCTTCCGGACCAGGTTGGCCACGGCCCGCGCCTTGACCAACGGGTCCGCCGGGTTCAGGAAGAGTTCGGCCGGGTCGAATCCGGGCTTTCGGTGGATGTCGACGCCGCGCGCGAAGTCGGGGGCGGATTCGTCGCGCAGCCAGTAGTAGTACGTGAACCAGGCGCCGGGATCGGCGAACAGGACGAGCTCCCCGGAGCGTTCGTGGTCGAGCCCGTACCCGGCCTGGGCTTCCCGGTCGAGGACGAGGTCGACCCCGTCCAGCCCGGAGAGGAGTTCGGCGACTTTGGGTGTGTCGGAGGGGTCCCGGACGTAGACGTGCGCGCTCTGGTGGTCGGCGACGGCGAAGGCCCGGGAGGTCCACGGGTCCAGGTACTCCATCCCCTCCTGGGTGTAGACCTCCAGGAGGCCCGCGCTCCGCAGCGCTCGGTTGACGTGTACCGGTTTCTCGGCGGGGGTGATGCCGTACTCGCTGAGCACCATGACCGGGGTCCCCGCGGCCTCGGCGTCGTCCAGGAGCGGAGTGAGCGCGGTGTCCATGTCGCGGACCGCCTGCCGGGCCTGTTCGGACCCGGGGCCGAAACGCTGCAGGTCGTAGTCCAGGTGCGGGATGTAGCAGAGCGTGAGGTCGGCCCGGGGCAGGAGCTTGCGGGTGGCGGCGACGATCCATTCGGTGGAGCGGATGGAGGCGGTCGGCCCCCAGTAGTTGAACAGGGGGAACGGGCCGAGCTCCGAGGTGAGTTCGCCGTGCAGCTCGACCGGGCGGGCGTAGCAGTCCGGGGATTTGCGGCCGTCCGCGTGGTAGACGGGCCGTGGCGTGACGGTCCAGTCGGTGGTGGCGCCCATGGCGTACCACCAGCAGATGTTGGCGGTGCGGAAGCCGGGCCGGTGCCGGCGCGCGGTCTCCCACACCTTCTCCCCTTGAACCAGGCGGTTGTGCTGGCGCCACAGGTGGACCTCGCCCATGTCCCGGAAGAACCAGCCGTTGGCGACGGCGCCGTGCTCGGACGGCGCGGTACCGGTGAGGAAGGTGGACTGGACGGTGCAGGTGACTGCGGGCAGGACGGTGTCCAGGGGTGCCTGGCAGCCGCGCTCGGCGAGTGCGCGCAGGCGGGGGGCGTGTTCGAGGAGGCGCGGGGTCAGCCCGACCGCGTTGACGACGAGGAGGCGTCGGTCCTTGGCCATGGGAAGCGGTCCCTTTCGTGAATAACACGGTCGTGAACAGCACGGTCGTAAGCGGCAGGGTCGTAGTCGGTACGGTCGTCTACAGCACGTTGGGCGTCAGCGGTCACATCGGCGTCAGCCCGAGGCCGAGCAACCGGTCGCGGGCCCAGCCGACTTCGGCGGCGATGCCGGCGATCAGACCCTCCTCACCCACCGGCCTGCGGTCCTCCGGCAGCACCGACCAGGTGTAGGTCTCCACCTCGACGTGGTCGGTGCGCGCGCCATCGGGGCCGAGCAGCTGGGCAAGGCTCTCGGTGAGGTGGTTGGTGGTGCCGCGCAGCGGGGCGCCGACGGGGGTGTGCAGGGGCACGTGGAAGTGGGTGCGCCAAGGGCCGTCTCCCGCCAAAGGGTTCATCCCGGACAGCGCTTCTGGCAGGTCGTCGCGGCTCTCCTTGCGCCTGCCGACGAGTTCGCGCGTCTGGTGCAGGAAGCGGTCCTCCGCGAAGGCGCCCAGCGCCGCACGGGCGTCGGAGTCCGCGGGTTCGGTCACTTCGACGGCGGCCGAGGCCTGGACCTTGACCACCGGGAGCCCCGTGTCGGAGAGCAGGTCCAAGGACGCCTTCGGATCCTCGAACTCCGTCGCGGTGTGGCAGGTGTCCACGCACACGCCGATGTGCGGGGGGCGTGCGGCCAGCTGGCGGGCGGCGTCCCGGGTTGTCTCGATGACGCACCCGGGTTCCGGTTCGAGCCCCACCCGCACCGGACGGCCCTGGGCGGCCAGGCCGGACAGCACGTCGGACAGCTCGCCCAGGTGGCGCCGGGCCCGTTCCCACCGTTCCGGGTCCCAGGGCTCGCGCCACGCCAGCGGCAGGGTGGAGACGCTGCCCCGCGCTGCGTCGTCGGGCATGAGGCGGGCCAGGACCCGGGCGCAGTCCACGGTGTAGTCGAGCCGGGCCCGTTCGGTCCAGTCCGGGCGGTACACGGAGTGCTTGACCACGGGTGCGTGGAAGCCGGAGTAGGGGAAGGCGTTGAGGGTGACGGTCTCCAAACCGGCCTGTTCCAGCCCTTTCCGCAGCCGGTCGGTCTTGGCGGGGTCTGCGGCGAGTTCGCGGGCCAAGGGGGCGGGCAGCCACAGGCCGAGGCCGAGGCGGTCGGTTCCCAGGGCTGCCCGCACACCCCCGCCGAACGTCCGGATCTGCCGGAGGACGCCGTCGAGGTCCTCGGCGGGGTGGACGTTGGTGCAGTACGCCAGGTGGACGACGGTGCCGTCGGGGTGCAGGAACCTCACGTGCCACCACCCCCGTCCGGGCGCTCGCCGCTGTCCGGCCGTTCGCCGCGCAGGATCGAGTTCCCGGAGAAGGTGGCCCCAGCTGCGGCTCCGTCACCGCCCTCCAAAAGCAGCCGACCGCTCTGGGCGAAGAACTCCACCGGGTTGCGCCAGAGCACGCGGTCCACCTGGTCTTCGGTGAAGCCCGCCGCGAGCATCGCCTGCCCGGTGTAGAGGGTGGTCAGCGGGTCGCTGTGGCCCCAGTCCGCCGCGGAGTTGACGACAGTCCGGTCGAGCCCGAACTCGGAGAGGATCCGTACCATCCGCTCGGGGTCCATCTTGGTGTCGGGATAGATGGAGAAGCCCAGTGCACAGCCCGAGTCGCGCACCATCGCCACGGTGGTCTCGTTGAGGTGGTCCACGAGCACCCGCTCCGGGGCGATCCCGGACTCCTCGACCAGGCGGAGGGTGTGCCGAGTGCCCTCGACCTTGTCCCGGTGCGGTGTGTGCACGAGCACCGGGAGTTCGAACTCCTTCGCCAGTTCCAGCTGGTGGCGGAAGGCCTTCTCCTCTTCCGACGTCCGGGAATCGAAGCCGACCTCGCCGACCGCCACCACCCCGTCCTTGGCCAGGTAGCGGGGCAGGATGTCGAGTACCCCGGACAACCGGGGGTCGTTGGCCTCCTTGGGGTTGAGCGCGATCGTGCAGTGGTGCCGGATACCGAACTGCGCGGATCGGAAGCGCTCCCATCCGACGAGGCCGTCGAAGTAGTCGCGGAAGGAACCCGTGCTGGTGCGCGGCTGGCCCAGCCAGAAAGCCGGTTCGACCAGGGCGCGTACACCGGCCTCGTACATCGCCTGGTAGTCCGCGGTGGTCCGCGAGGTCATGTGGATGTGCGGGTCGAAGATACGCATGAGGCCTCCTTGTGGTGCTCGGGGAAGCGGTCCAGGACGGCGAGGGCATCGGCCGGTACGGCCCGGCCCGCCCGTTCGCGTTCGCGGGCGAAGTCCGCGCACATGCGGGCCAGCTCGGCGTCGGCACGGCCGGCCAAACCCGCCACCAGGCGCAGCGGGACTCCGACGAACAGGCACTTGAGTACGGTCTGGCGCCAGGAGTGGTCGTCGAGCAGGACCTGGGTCCCGCTGGCTGCCGCCGCCGCGACCAGCCGGGTGTCGTTGGTCCGCATCGCGTCCGCCAGCAGTGTGCGGACGGTGTCGGCCGCCTCGGGCACCTCCAGTACCCCGGCGTCCAGCGAGTCCAGTCCGTACAGGACCGCGCGCCGTTCGTCGGCGTCGCCGTACTCGTAGAGGTCGTGCACTTCCAAGGCCAGGTCGCCCGGTGGCAGGACCTCCGACAGCGCACGGAGCAGCTCCACGCGCACCAGGTCCTCGATCGCGGGTCCCTCGGTTCCGGTGGGGTCGCCGGAGGGACCGGGTCCGCGGGCGACCCGGCGGGCGGCGGCGGGGAAGAGCACGGCGATCCGCTGGGGCCGTTCGGACACCTCGGTGCGCAGTTCGGCGAGGACCGCACGGGCGTCGGGGGCGAGGGCGTCCAAGGCGCCCAAGGTGTCACGAGCATCCGGGGGCCGGCTCTCGTCCATCGGGGTCACGTCCCCTCCCGAGTCGGGGACCCCTCGCGGGCCGCCCTCTCCCTGACCAGTTCCCAGGCCGCGTCGAGCGCCCGCTTGGAGCGCTCGGCGACGAGGGGCGCAGCGTGTCCGTGCCGTGGCAGTTCGACCGCGGCCAGGCCCGTGTACCCGGCCCGGTCCAAGGCCCCCAGCACGCCGGGCAGGTCGATGTCGCCCTCACCGAACTCCAGGTGTTCGTGCACGCGGGGGCGCATGTCGTCGAGTTGTACGTTGGCGATGAGCGCCCCGGCGCGTGCGACCGCGCCCTCGGGGCCGTCCGGTTCGTTGCACACCCCGTGCCCCACGTCGAGGGTCACCCGGAGCCGCTCGGGGCCTCCGAGTCTGCGCCGCAACTCCAGCACGTCCGCCAACCGCTCCGCGAACATGCCGGGCTCCGGCTCGAAGGCGAGGTCCACACCGTGCTCATCCGCCGTGACCAGTACCTTCTCCACACCCGAGGTGAGCCGGTCCCACCCCTGCTCGGAGTCGGTCCCCTCGGGAAGGATGCCGGACCAGAAGGACACCGCTTCGGCGCCCAGTTCCGCGGCGATCCGGACCGACCGGCGCAGCAGGTCCACCCGCACGTCGCGGTCATGCTCCGAGACGAGTGTGGGTTCGTGTTTGCGGCGCGGGTCCAGGAGGTACCTGGCTCCGGTCTCCACGACCACCGCCAGATCCAGCGCGGACAGCCTGCGGCCGAGCGCGCTCACCCGGGCTTTCACGTCCAGTGAGAACGGGTCGAGGTGCGGGTGGTCAAGGGTCAGGCCGACCCCCTCGTAGCCGAGGTCGGCGATGATCGCCAAGGCGTCGTCGATCCGGTGGTCCCAGAAGCCGTTGGTACCGTAACCGAACCTCATGTCACCGACACCGCCTTGGACGCCTTCGCGGCCACGGGTGCGCCTACCGCGAGCGCGCAGGCCGTCCCCGGAGCCCCGTACCTGGACAGCAGGGCCGCCTGGAGCGGGATCATCCCCCGGATTCCCACGCCCGTCGCGGACCGGGCGTTCTCGGCGACCGGTTCGGCCAGGGCCCGGCACTGGGCCAGGCCGACGGTCGCGGCGAAGGCGCCCGCGAATCCGCCCGCCGCCACCTCCGACACCGAGGCGCGCACGGTGCCGGGGGCTGTGCGGGACGGGTAGGCGGCCACCGCTGCCCCGGCCAGGGTGCAGGTGAGGGCCGCGGCGGCGGTCCCGGGCCGGGTTCCGTGCACCTCGCCCCGGCTCAGCGCGGTGACCCCCAAGGTGTGCACGGCCATGGCCAGGGCGGGTCGTGCGGCCTCGCGCGGGCGCTCACCCGCGCCGAGCAGCACGTCCAGGCCCCGGTTGGCCGCCATGCCCAGCGGGGACAGCGGGGTGGGTTTGAGGACCAGGTCGTAGGTCCACACGGAGGCGGCGAGGGCGGAGGCGACCAGCGCTGAGCGGCGCCCGCCGGCAAGCGCGGCCGCGCCCACCCCGGCCGCCGTGAGCCCGGCCGCGATCCCCAGGGCCTGGCCCGGTTCCACCGCCCCCGAGGGGATGGGGCGTTCCGGGCGCTCGACCGCGTCCAACT
>NZ_BAAGZJ010000022.1:0-94162 GCF_054778635.1 Nocardiopsis nanhaiensis | reverse complement strand
ACCGCCCCCAGCCGGGCGGCCAGTTCAGTGTCGTCGGCGGCCAGCTCCACCGCCGACGACAGCTCGAGCGCCGCGTCCTCCGGGCGCCGGTCCAGCAGGGCGGCCTCCGCCCGCCGGACCAGATCCGAGACCCGTTCCGCGGCTTCGTCCACCCGCGCCCGCAGCTCGTGGTCGGCGGGCAGCTCGGCCGCGGCCGCCTGGGCCTGCCGGAGGCGGTGGCCGGTGAGCAGCTCGCGTACCTCCCACTCGACCCGGGCGGCCCGATCCATGCCTGCTTCGCCGCGGCGCACGGACGCGGCGATCAGCGCGGCCTCGTTTTCGTCGAGCCCCAACGCCACCCAGGGCTGGACGAGGGCCCGCTCGGACAGGACCGCGGGGCGGGAGCTCAGGTGTTCGAAGACCTCCCACAGCGCGATCCGGCCGCGCAGCTCGGGGGAGCGGGCGGTCCGCAGCAGGGCGACGACCCGTTCGGCCGCCACCTTGCTCTCGGTCATCGCCTCCACCTGGATGCGCCGACCGGCGGCTTCCAGGGCGGCGTCGCTGAGAGTGGTCTCGGTACCACCGCCGTCCCCGCTGCCGGGATCCGTGCTGCGGAGCCGGAACCCGTCGAGCACGGTGAACCCGGCGGCCAGGCGCTCCTCGCCGAACACCACGGTCGGGGAGAACGGCACCCCGCGCGTGCGCAGGTGTTCCCTCAGGGCGCGGGTGTCGCGGATCGGCGGGGCGGTGGGCAGGTCGGGCAGCCGGTCCACGACCCGTACCCCGTGCGTGCGAAGGTCGCCGACGGCCTCCTCCTCGGAAACGGGCGCCCAGCGCAGCAGCTCGTCGAGCGCCTCACGGTCCATCACCTCGGTGGTGAGGCCGCGGACGGTGCTCTCCCACTCGTCCCGGCCCTTCCTGGTCCTCTCCTCGCGCACCCGCAGGAAGTGGGCGTGGGTGAGCGCGCCCTCGCTGGACAGCCGCTCGTGCGCCGCCACCATCTCGGAAAGGACCTGTCGCAGCGCCCTGCGGGTGCCCATGAGGCCCCGCCAGTAGGCGCACACCTCGTGCGTGTGCGCGGCGAAGGCGGCGCCGTCCAGCCGCAGCCGGGCGCTCAGCTCCCCGTCGATGCCGTAGCGCTCGAACAGGTCGGCGGGCACGCCGTCGCGCCGTGCCGCCGCCAGTACCTCCTGTTCGTACCGGCCGCGGGTCCGCTGGTCCCAGGCCATCGTCGCTCCCGTCCGTCGCCTCGGGGTCCGGGGCCGCCGCTCAGCCGGAGGTGCGGATCCTCGCCACCGCCTGGCGGGCCTCGGCCGCGCCCTCGTCGGTCATCCCGCCGATCTGGATGTCGAAGTCCACTTGGGTGCCGGTGGCCGGGTCCCAGCCGTGCACCTGGAGCAGCCCGGTCTCAGTCAGGTGGAACTTCACCCGCATCGGGGTCCCCGACGGGCCCTTGGGCAGCCCTTGGAGCAGGCCCTCGCCGATGTAGGAGTTGTGCTCCATCTGCTCCGACTCCACGGCACCCGCCTGCTCCCAGACGTCGATGCTCACCGACGTCTGGTTCGGATAGACCGTCCGGTACCCCTCCTCCACCGTGACCGGCAGCGGATCGTTCGCGTGGACGAGGTGGTCGATGTAGCGGCGGGCCTGGTCGGGGTCCTGCTGGAAGAGCGGGTCCTTGTCGTCCACCGTCTTCAGCCCGAAGGCCCGGGGGGAGACCGTGGTGACGGTCTTCTCCGCGAGCTCCCGCACCTCGCCGGGGGACATCCCCAGGCCGGGCGCGATCTCTGCCGCCTGCCGGTCCAGATCCGCGTCCGAGCCCGGGCCGATGACGTTCTTGATCTGTCGGACCAGGGCGAACAGGGCGGCGCCCTTGGCGACCGCCAGGTCCGGTTCGTGCAGGTGCGGCTCGAACCCGAAACGCTGGCGCAGGGACTCGGCCACGGAGGGCATCCGGGCCATGCCGCCCACCAGCAGGACGTCGTCGAAGCGGTCCACCCCCCGCTCACGGGCGGCGTGCACGGTGCGTTCGGTGATGGTGAGGGTGCGCTCCAGGAGTTCGGAGGTGAGCTCCTCCACGTCGGCGCGGGACAGCTCGACCCGTACCGCCGACCCCTCGAAGCGCAGGTTGTGCCGGGTGCTCTCCTTGGTGCTGAGCGCCTTCTTGATCTGTTCGGCCGCCAGCGAGAGGTCCTGGAGGAACTGCTCGTCGCCGGAGGGGTCCTGGCCGGGGTGCTCGGCGGTGAACCGCTCGAGGAGCAGGTCGACCAGCTTCTCGTCCCAGTCGGCACCGCCCAGCCGGTGGTCCCCGTCCGTGCACACCACGCGCACGTCGTTGTCCTCCACCCGGATCACGGTGGTGTCGAAGGTGCCCCCGCCCAGGTCGTAGACGAGCAGGTGGCGGGGCTCTCCGCCGGTGTCCAGACTCTGGTAGTGCAGGGCCGCGGCGACCGGCTCGGCCACGATGTCCAGCACGTTGAGACCGGCGATCTCCCCGGCTCGCTGGGTGGCCTGCCGCTCGGTGAGCCCGAAGTAGGCGGGCACGGTGATCACGACGTCCTCGACCGTGCCGCGGTCGTGCTCGCCGGCCGCGCGGGCCAGTTCGCGCAGGATCAGCGCGGAGACGGACTCGGGCGTGTGCGTGCGGCCGTGGAACTCGTAGTTGGCCTCCTCGCCCATCTGCCGTTTGACCAGCGCCACCACCTGGTCCGGGTAGAGGAGGGCGGTGTTCTTGGCCTCGTCGCCGACCACCACGTTGTCCGCGGACTCGAAGTAGACGACCGAGGGGGTGGTGTCGTTGCCGACCGCGTTGCGGGCGATGGCCGGGCGACCGGTGTCGTCCACCGAGGCCACACAGGAGTAGGTGGTGCCGAGGTCGATTCCGTAGGTGGTCATAGGCGTTCCAGACTCAGGGTCGTGGGGCGGTCGCTGGCTCGGCGTTCCGGTAGAAGTGCGCTCTGACCCTGCGCCGGACGCGTCCGGTGGCGGCGTCCCGGAAGCCCTGGGAGACCACGCGGGCGACCGTGTCCGCTTGGGCGGGGTCCGGTGCGTCGACGGTGGACAGGGGTTGGTGGAGGTCGCCACGGAAGGGGTCGCCGGGGCGGGCCTCCAGGGGCATCACCCCGACCCGTTCCAGGGCGAGGAGGGCGTCGTCGGCGAGGCTCTCCAGGAGGGCGGCGGTCCGGTCATGGTCCTGGCCCCGGAGGCGGCGGGCTTCGTCACCCAAGTGTTCGTGCAGGCGGATGAGGTCGGCGATGACCGGGTCGAGGACGGAACGGCGCTCTCCGGCCCGCAGCTCCTGGTTCTCCGCGTGCAGGCGGTCGATGACGGCTTCGCGGTGGCGGGCGCGCTCGTCCAGTTGGGCCATGCGCTCGTCTAAGGAGACCAACTGGGCGGCGACCACGGCGGCGCTGTCGGGGGTGGCCTCGGGGGTCTCGGGTCCTGGTGCGTCGGTGGTCTCCAACGGGCGGCCTTTCGCCGTGTTGACGGGGGGGTCCGGAGGCGCGGGCCGGGAACTGCGGATCTTCGGGCCCCGCCGGTGAGGTGGCCACGAGCATACTGCGGAGTGAGTTCGCCAAACCCGGTGAGGCTCCTTTCCCCTCTGGGTCGGGATGCGGGTATTCCCAGTGGTCACATAACGAATTATCGCGACCTTTCCGGCCGTTCCCGGGGGCTCTGGCCGAATGCGGCCACAGGCTTGACCGGTGGTCTCATGTTCCTGCTGGTTCCTGTGCGTGGCAAGGGATCGGGCCGATTTGGCCAACCAGGAGGCCGGGTGCGAACGTAGGTCGGGCGGGCTCAGGCCCGGAGTGGTTCCCCAGTCGGCACCCCCCGCCCGCCGAGAGCGGGTGCGGTGAGAGGAATAGTGGGTACGTGACTTCGTCATGGCCGAAAAGGCTGATCAGCCCGAGCGGTATCGCCTTTGTTGTTCTGTGTTTCTTCTTCCCCTTCTTCTCTGTCTCCTGCAGCGGTGTCCTAGGGAGCCTCGAGGTCAGTTACAGCGGTATGGCGCTGGCGTTCGACGGCGCCCCGCACATCAACGGCACCCTCGCCGACGAACTGGGCCCCGGTGACCTCCAGGAACTGGAGGTGGGCGTGGTCCCTGCGCTGCTGATCTCGCTGGTCACCCTGATCGCCGGGGGTGTTCTGAGCGGGGTGCTTCCCGGGCGGGTGGCACGCTCCGCCTCCGGCCTGTCCGCCGCGGCCCTCACCCTGGTCCTGGTGGTGGTCAACCAGGTGGGTATGCACTCGGGCTTCCAGGAGGAGGTCCAAGCGGAAGTGGGTGAGGCCTACACCCAGTACGGACACTTGGAGGCGACGGCGGGGCTGGGGTTCTGGCTGGTGTGCGTGGGGCTGTTCGGGGTGCTCCTCTACAACGCGGTGGACCTCACCCTGTACCGGCGGGGGCCGGTACCGGGCACGGTGACGGCGGGCGGGATGCCGCAGGGAGGACCACCGGCGCCCCCGGGTTACGGCCCGCCGGAGCCCGGGGCAGGGGCCGGACCGGTTCCCGGACCGCCGGGGTCGGCACACCCGGGCCAGCAGAGGACGAGCCAGCAGGGGACGGGCCGGCCGGCCTACGGGCCGCCGCCCGGCTACCCGTGGCAGGCCGAGCCGCACGGCCCGGCACAGGGCCAGGCGCCCCCGGGACCCGGCCGCTCCGGCCAGGGCATGTCCGACCAGGGATGGCCCGGCCGGACACCCCCGGGGATGCCGGGGCTGCTCCCGCCCGAACACCCCGGTCAGGGCCCTGCGGCTGGCCCATCGTCCTTCGGGAACGGCTGACGACGACACCGCACCCCCGGTTCAGTCCAAGGGCTGGTCCAAGGCCTCGTCCATCCGGGAGCCGAGGTCGTCGGCGAGCAGGCGCGCGTACGTCTCGGTGACGTGGTGCGAGTCCCGGTAGACCACCACGTTGCCGATCACCGCGGGACAGGCACCGTCCGCGCAGAAGCGGTCGGTGAGGTCGATGATCTCGGCGCCCTCGACCTCCGGGACCGCCAGCTCCTGGGGGTCTTCGCGGTGGAAGGCCTCTGCCGCGCTCTGGTCGCAGGGGGAGGGGTCCCCCCTGTGGTGCGCCAGGCACTCCAGCACGTCCGGTTCGTTGCGGGGCGTGTCCCGCACGACCAGGACGGGGGTCCCCGCGTCGGCCACGTCGCCCCACAGCTCGACCATCCCGTCGGCCATGGTGTCGCGCCACTCCGGTCCCCGTTCGACGCCGTACAGCGAACCGCCCACGGACGTACTGGTGAACAGCAGGTCCGGTTCCAGCTCCTCGAGTTCGTCGAGTACCGCCCGGTTCCAGGTCCGGCACTCCTCGTAGGGTCCGCCCTCCCTGCTGGGCAGCACCGAAGCGAATGCGCAGGCCGACTTGGCGTACATGGCGAGCCGCCACCCCCGCTCCTCGGCGAGCTCCTCCAGCGCGGGGAACCAGTGGATGGTGTGCGAGTCGCCCGCGACCGCCACCGTCGTCTCCCCGTCCTCCGGCCCGTAGAGACAGGGGTCGGAGGGATCCTCCTCGAGGAAACCGGCCTGGCATCCGTCGTCGTAGGTCCTGGGTACGTCCCCTTCGGCGTCCAGCGGCGAGGGGTACATCGCCGCGTCCGCACCGCCGGTCCGGCCGATCGCCTCAGGGCCCACGTGCACCGCCGGGTCGAACTCGGGGGACGGGAACCGCTCCACCCGGACCCACGCCGTGGCGGCCACCGCGGCCACCGCCAGAACCCCGGCCAGGGCCACGGCGGCAGCGGAGCGGCCGCCACGCACCAGCCCGCGCCGTGCCACCGGGTCCTCCACCCAGACCTTGGTCGCCCACGCCAGCAGGAACGACAGGAAGGCCACCGCCGCGACACCGAGCGGCCCGGGTGAGTCCCCGTCCACCAGCACCACCGCGAACACGATCAGCGGCCAGTGCCACAGGTACAGGGCATAGGAGAGGTCACCGGCGAACCGGGCCGGTCCCGTGCTCAGCAGACGTGCGGCCGACGGCCCGCGCGACTCCTCCGCGGCGATCACGGCCACCGCCCCGAGGACGGGCAGCAGGGCCGCGTACCCGGGGAAGGGCGTCCCGGAGTCGTAGGACACGGCGGCGGCCGCGATGGCAGCCAGCCCCGCCCATCCGAGCGGGAGCCGGAGCGGTTCCGGTAGTCCGCGCCCGGGCAGGAGGACCGCCAGCAGACCGCCCGCGGCCAGCTCCCACGCACGGGTGGTGGGCAGGAAGTAGGCGGCGGGGTCGCCGCCTGAGGTCAGCACCACCGAGTAGACCAGCGATGTGACGAACACCGAGGCCAGGAGTGCCGTCAGCACCGCGGTCCCGGCGCGCCCGCCGACGGACCCGTTCGCGCTCGCACCGACACGTTCGCCCCCGCCCCCGCACCACCGGCGGAGCACGAGCGCCCAGAGCACGAACAGCAGCGGCCACAGCACGTAGAACTGCTCCTCCACCGACAGCGACCAGAAGTGCTGCACAGGGCTGGGCGGGGTCTCCGCCTCCAGGTAGTCCAGGGCCTGGTCGGCCAGGTAGAGGTTCTCGACGTACGCCGCGGAGGCCAGCAGCTGCCAGGCGGTGTCGCCCAACCGCGTGGCGGGCAACAGCACCAGGGACACCGCGCCCGTGACCAGCAGCACCACCGTGGCCGCCGGCAGCAGGCGCCGTACCCGCCGCACGTAGAACCCGGCGAGTGACACCCGGCCGTGCTCACGGACCTCGCGCAGCAGGAGCGACGTGATGAGGAAGCCGGAGATCACGAAGAACACGTCGACGCCCACGTACCCGCCGGGCAGGAGGCCGGGGTCGAGGTGGTAGACGAGTACGAGCAGCACGGCGACGGCGCGCAGTCCCTGGACCTCGGGCCGGAAACGGCTCCGAGGGCGTGCGGCGCGGGCGGACGGCGGGGCGGTCGGCGGCGGGGAGGTGACGGGCGAGCGCATGCCGTCATGGTGTGCGCGCCCGGTGCCTCCGCGTGCCCGGCACGGGCCGCCGTCGACCAGTGTTCCCCGACTCTTCGCCGCCCGGCGACCCGCCCTCCCCGCCCCCGTCACCGCACCCGAGCTGATCCCGAGCCGGCCCCGTCACCGCACTGAACCCCGCCGTCGAACGCCCCTAGGCGGGCCGCCAACGGTTCTTGATCTCCGGCTTGAGCACCTTGCCGATCTTTGATCGCGGTAGGTCGGGCCAGATGCCGATCTGCTTCGGCGTCTTCACACTGCCCAGCCGTGCCTTCACGAAAGCCGTCAGCTCGTCCGGCGTCGTCTGCTGCTCCGAACGCAGTTGGACCACCGCCGCGACCTGCTCACCCCACTTCTCGTCCGGCAGGCCGATCACGGCGGCGTCCTGCACTGCCGGGTGGGCCAGCAGGACTTGCTCCACCTCCGCCGAGTACACGTTGAAACCTCCGGTGATGATCATGTCCTTCGCCCGGTCGACGATGTAGAGGAAGTTGTCCTCGTCGAGGTAGCCGATGTCGCCGGTGTGGTGCCAGCCGTACTCGCTGACCGCCGCGGTGGCCTCGGGGTCCTGGTGGTAGCCGTCCATGACCAGCGGGCCGCGCACCACGATCTCGCCGCGCTCACCGCTCGGAAGCGGGTTGCCCTCCTCGTCCAGCACCGCGACCTGGGTCAGCGGGGTCGGTCGTCCCGCGGAGGAAAGCCTTTCAGTGGCCACCGATCCGTCCGTGCGGAAGTGGTCGGCGGGGGCGAGGGCCGCGATCATGTTCGGCGCCTCCGTCTGGCCGAACAACTGCCCGAGCACCGGACCGATCCGGGTCAGCGCTTCCTCCAGGCGTGTCGGCGACATGGGGGCGGCCCCGTACCAGAGGCAGCGCAACGATTCCAGGTCCGTCGAGTCGAGATCGGGGTGGTCCAGCAACCCGTAGACAACGGTCGGCGGCAGGAAGGCGTGCGTGATGCGGTGCCGCTCGACGAGCCGGAGGAAGTCGCCGAGGTCCGGCTTCGGCATGATGACGATCTCGCCACCGAGCGCCATGACCGGGAAGGTGAGCACACCCGCGGAATGGGTGAGCGGGGCGATCGCGAGGTACCGGGGCCGCTCGTCGAACGGGTAGCTCATCAGCGTCGTCGCGGTCGCGGTCGCCATGTTGGTCCCGGTGAGTCGGACACCCTTCGGCAGCCCGGTCGTGCCACCGGTGCCGGCGAGCATGCACAACTGGTCCCCGGTGCGCGGGACCTCCTCCGGCTTCCGGTAGTTCCGCTCGACCCACTCGTCGAACGCCTCCGCGCCGTCGACCTCCCCGTCCAGGCACACCAGGGTGGTCAGTTCCGGCAGCTCACCGCGGATCCGCTCCACCAGCGGGGCGAACCTCTCTTGGAAGAACAGGCAGTGGCAGCCGAACATGTCCAGTAGCTGCTTGTTCTCGGCGGCCTCGTTGCGGGGATTGACGGGACACCACACCGCGCCAGCACGGGAAATACCGAAAACGCAGGTCAGGGCCAGTGGATCATTCGCCGACAGCACTGCCACCCGATCGCCGTCGCCGACGCCGGACCCGTGCAGGGCCCCGGCGATCCGGCGGGACATGTCCTGCACCTCGGCATAGGTGCGTGATTCACCGTTCGTCGTCAGACAGGGTTTGTTGCCACCTAGGGAGGCACCCTTGTCCAGGTAGTCGGCCAGCCGCATTGCTTACCTCTTCGTTGGGGGCGCTGGTGCGCCGGGCCCCCGCAGGTCCGGCGCACCAGGGGGTCAGTGGTGGACTTCGAGGGCCGGTTCGAGTACCAAGCCGAACGTACGGAGTGTGCCCAGTAGCTCGCGGTGTCCGAAGGCCTGGCAGCTGGAGGCGAATCCGACCTTTCGCGGCGGCTGCTGCAGCAGCTCCGCGGCCGCGTGCACGTTCAGCAAGGCGGTCTGCTTGTAGTTGCAGTTGCCGTGGATCACGCAGTGCGCGCGACCCAATGGCCCCGAGGCGTACACAGAGTCGAGGGAAGTGTTGATGCGCGGGTTCTCCCGCGGCGGCATCTCGCTGCGGATCTCGGCTGAAATCTGGTCGACGACGGCGAACTTCTCCTCCGCGGAGAGGCCCTCCATCTGCTGCAGCGCGGACGCGACGATCTGCGGGACCGCCTGCATCAGCGACCGGTCGAGCACGCCCCCGAGCGCTCGCACGTTCGCCACACGCGGGTCGTTCTTGAACCACACGGGGTGTGACGTGCCGCCCCACGGCAGAGCGAGACCGAGCGCGTGCTGTCCGGGCACGGCCACATCGGCGGGCCAATCCTCCGCGGGCCACGCCACGTACTCGTTCTGCTCAAGGCGGTACGCGTCGGCGAACGCCGCGTTGGTGAGGATGGTGTTGATCGAGGCGACCGTCGGGTAACCCTTCCAGAACACCTCGACGTCGAGGGTGTCCAGGCCGGGCGTCTCCAAGCAGTAGTTGGCCGCTATCTCACCGATGGTGTACATCTGCGCCAAGCCGGGGGTGAGGAGCAGGCCGCGCGAGGCGAATTCGGCACCGTAGCGTTGCCCGGCTTCGATCATCCAGTTCTGTTCACCGTTGGGGTCGGTGTAGTGCGCACCGATCTCCAGGCAGGCCTGCACCACCTCGTGCCCGTAGCGGGCGAAGGGGCCGACCGTGTTCAACACGACCGCGGCGCCCCGGAACTGGTCGGCCAGCGCCGCAGCGGTGTGCTCCACCTCCACGATGTCGTAGTCGACGGTCTCGATTCCGGGTACCGCGCCGACGGCTTCCTTGACCCGCTGGTGGTTCCGGCCCGCGGCCAGGAAGGGAATGTTGTACTCGCGCAGGTACTCGCAGATCAGCCGCCCGGTGTAGCCGGAGGCGCCGTAGACGACCACACGCTTGTCAGTAGTCATGGACTTCGTCCCTCTCTTACTCGTGGAAACGCTTCACATGCCCATGCCGCCATCGACCGGGAGCCCTGCCCCGGTGATGTACTTGGCGGCGTCGGAAGCCAGAAAGACCACGGCGTCGGCCATGTCGTCGACCTGCCCGAGGCGCCCTTGCGGGGTCAGGTCCACGACCGCCTGCGCGGCCGCCTCCGCGGACGGGAACAGTCCGATCTCGGCGCAGTCCGCGGCGAGCTGGTTGCCCATGTCGGTGGGCGTCAGGCCCGGGAAGAGGCAGTTGACGCGCACTCCGTAGCCGAGCTTTCCGGATTCGGCGGCTGCCACGCGGGTGAGTCGGTCGATGGCCGACTTCGTCGCCGAGTAGAGCGAGATGCCGGGGAATGCGATCGTGGCCGCGACAGAGGCGACGTTGACCACCGCACCGCCGTTGCCGCCCGCGCCGCCGGGGCGCATGGCGCGCAACCCGTGCTTGAGACCAAGCGCAGTGCCGAGCACGTTGACGTCGAGCATCTTGCGGACGTCCGTCGGGTCGAGGTCGACGAGCAGGCTTGTGGTCTCCACACCCGCGTTGTTCACCAGGAGGTCCAGCCCTCCGATCTCGTCGACTGCGCGCTGGACCGCCTCGGCCCAGCTCCCGTCGTCGGTGACGTCCAGCCGCACGAACTCCGCGGTGGCGCCCGCGTCCCGCAACGACTGCGCGGTCTCCTTGCCGGCGTCCTCAAGCACGTCACCGATGACGACGTCGGCGCCCGCCCGGGCCAGCGCCTCGGCCATACCCGCCCCGAGTCCTCGTGCACCTCCTGTCACCAGGGCTTTCCGGCCACTTAGGTCATAACTGGTCATCCGACATCTCCTCGTAGAGATCGCTGATCCGCACGTCCTGAAGAGCACTCGTGCGATGTGGGTCACACCGTAAGCGGCGTATTTGACAGTCGTCAAGCTTTTCTTTGACAGTCGTCAAGCAATACCGGGATGGCAGGCGATAGACTCGCTCCGTCATCACAGCCGCGTACCGCAACCAGCCGACAGGAAGAGCTCGTGACCGACGTCGCCGAGACGAAGCAGGAACGGATAGCCCGCCGCCAGCTCGACAAGTTCGAGGCGCGGCGAAGGGAACTTGCCGTCACGACGCTGCACACGCTGGCCGACTTGGGCTACGCGCGAACGAGCCTGCGGGAGATCGCGCAGAATTCGGAGTTCTCCCACGGCGTCCTGCACTACTACTTCGCGGACAAGCGGGACCTCATCACTCAGGCGGTCCGTCAGTACGAGGCCGTGTGCGTCACCCGGTACGACGACGTGATCGAGAAGGCGACGACCGCGGACCAACTGCGGGACGGCTTCGTCAACACGTTCGTGGAGACGCTGAAAACGGACGCCCCCCTGCACCGGCTGTGGTACGACCTGCGCAATCAGGGCCTGTTCGACGCAACCTTCCGCGGGGACGTGCAAGAGATCGACAAGCGGCGGGAGGCGATGATCTGGCGGGTGGTCAGCCGTTACGCCGAGCTTGCCGGGGAAGAGCCGGCGACCTCGCCCGAGGCCGCGTACGCCATGCTCGACGGCCTGTTCCAGATTGGCCTGCGCCATTCGTTGTCCGGGATGAACGAGGAGATCGCGCAGCTGGAAGCGGAACTTCCCCGCGTGCTCACACTGCTGGTCCCAAGGTCCTGAGCTCCCACGTTCGCGACGGCGTACTCGGCGGCAACGCGTCCCTGCTCTGATCGGGCCCCAGGGACCGGAGTTGTGGTTGATGGCGCGGGCACGCCGGTTCTCGGGCACACTGGCGAGTGGACTTTTCGTTCCGCGACCCCTTGCCCCCGCATGAGGAGACACCCCCGTGGCCGCCTTCGCCCGTACCCGCCTCGTGGTGGTCGTCGTGGTGTTGACCGTTCCCGCGGCGCTGTATCCGCTGGTGGGACTGTGGACACTCGCGTGGTTGCCGTTCGCCGTGGTGCTGCTGGGGGCGGCCCTGGCCCGCCCCTCGATGTTGGAGGCCGCCCTGGACGCGGTGACCGGCAAGGACGAGCCCGAGGCGCGGAACGGGGCGGAACGGGACGGGCCCGAAGCGAAGAATGCGGACGGGGAGCCCCGGGACCTCTCGGACCAAGGTGACGAGCCCGCGCCCCTCACCGCGCCGCGGGGGGAGACCGGAACCCGCGGTGTGCGGGTGCGCCGGACCGAACTGCCCAGCAGCGTCGACGACTACGCGTTCGGGTTCTCCGCGCTCATCCACTGGCGCTGGGCGCACCGGGTGGACCTGAGCCTGCGCAACCCGGCCGGTCCGGCCACCCACGCGATCGTGCTCCGTGCCGGAGAGGTCCTGCGCGACGTGCACCCCGGGGACCGCACGGTGGCCGAGAGCCGGCTGGAGGCGGAGTTCGCGGTGGAGGCCCCGGTCGCCGGGGGCACGATCCAGGTCTGGGCGGAGAAGGTCCGCCTGGAGCTGGCCCACGAGGACGAGGAACGCCTCGACCGCATGGCGCACATGCGCAAGGACCGTGCCCTCTGGGCCGCCGAGCACGAGGCCCGGCAGGTCAAGAGGTCGCTGTCCGGGGAACTCGACCACGAACCGGCCGCCGAACTCGCGCCCGACCCCATGCTCCGCGCCGACCTGCCCGCCCCGCACCTCTCTCAGGACCTCCCCGAGCCCGGCGTCCCGATGCCGGGCAGCGTCGTGGACGAAGAGGGCTACGAAAGCTACTGGTGGCCCGCCGAGCAGGACGAGGAGGAGGGCGACATGGAGCAGGACGTCCAGGTCGCCATCCTGCGCGGGCTCATCGACTCCGTCGAGGACGAAGCCGAGCGGTCCGAGTTCGCCCGCGAGCAGGTCGACATCCTGCGCCGGACCGGTTTCGCGGACGTCGCCGAGCGCGTCCAGTCGATGTTCCCCGAGCGCTGAGAGTGCACCCGGAATGTCGGCCCCGCCGACTCACACAAGTACCCCGCCCGCTCACCTAGGCGCTCCCGCTCACCCAGGCGCTCACACGCTGTTGACCTTGGGGGAGTAGGCCGAGTGCAGCACCAGTGAGGCCGCTCCGATCGCGCCCACGTCCTCGCCGATGAGGGACGTGTCGACCCGCACGCGCCGCACGGAGCGGGCGAGCGTGCGTTCGGCCAGGGACGTCCGCAGCTCGTCCGCGTACAGGCCGCCGACGTGCGACATCCCCCAGCCGCCGAGCACCACCTGCGGTACGTCGAGCAGGTTGAGCAGTGCGGTCGCGGCCTGGCCGAGTCGGCGCCCGGCCGCTCCGACCACGTCCAGGGCGACGGGGTCACCGGCACAGGCCTGACGGCACACCCTCTTGTAGGCGGCGACCGTGCGCGCCTGGCCGCGTTCGAAGCCCACCGGGTCCTCGCCCCGGCGGTGCGCGGCGTCCGCCGCGACGGCGTGCGGCGCGATGTAGGTCTCCAAGCAGCCACGGTTCCCGCACGGGCACACCGGACCCCGCGGGTCGACCGTCACGTGGCCGATCTCCGCCGCGTTCAGGGTGTCACCCCGGTAGACGCTCCCGTCGAGTACGAGGCCGCCGCCGACCCCGGTGCCGACGTAGACGAAGGCCATGTCCGAGGACCGCTCCTCTCCGCCCGCCCAGCGCTCGCCGATGGTGGCCGCCGTCGCGTCGTTGTCGATGACCACCTCCAGTCCGGTGCCCGCCGCCAGGGCCTCGCGCAGCGGGACCGAGCCCCAGCCCGGCAGGTTCGGCGGCGTGACGACCCCGCCGCCGTTGTCGAGCGGGCCGGGAGTCGCCACCCCGAGTCCGAGGATCCGGTCGGGGACGCGGGCCTGTTCGATGATGGCGCGCACCGAACGGCTGAGGGCGTCGATCACCCGGCGCGGCCCCTGCGCCGAGGGGGTGCGCCGGCGGGTCCTGGCCACGACCTGGCCGGCCAGGTCGGTGACGACGAGCGTGGTCGAGGCGGGGTCGATGTGCATGCCGACGGCGTAGTAGGCCCCGGCGTTGAGCCTGAGCACGGTCGCGGGCTTGCCGCCGCGGGAGGTGGCCTGGCCGTCCTCCAGGACGAGGCCGTCCTCCAGGAGCTTGCGGACGATGTTCGACACGGTCTGTGCGGTCAGGCCGGTCTGCGCGGCCAACTCGACCCGGCTGACACCGTCCGAGCGGCGCACGACGTCGAGCACCCTGCTCTGGTTGAGCCCGCCCAGCCACAGCAGGTTGGTGCTTGTGCGCATACGCAGATGTCCCTCCGCCCGGTCGGGCCGCCTCCCGACCCGTGCCCCCACCACGAGGGCAACCACATCGGAAGGTACCACTTCACCCATTGTCTTTATCCAAGGTTTTTAGTAAGCAGGTGATGTGAGTCACCTGCCCCGAAGGCCGGTCCCCCACCCGCGGGCGTCCTTCACCCACATGCTTCGTGAGGGGTCACCATGAGGAGAACTCGACGGAACACCATCCGCGCCGCCGCCGCGGTATCGGTCCTGGCGCTGGTCGCCGCGGGCTGCTCCGGGGACGCCGACCGGGACGAGAGCACGGTCAGCGTCGCCTACATGAACTACGGCACCTTCATCGCGATGGACTCGCTCATGCAGGGCGTGAAGGAGGACTTCGAGGCGGAGAACCCCGACATCACCGTGGAGCTGAACGCGATCGAGGCGCCAGCCGACGACTACCAGACCCAGGTCAACCTCATGAACGGATCCCCGGGAGAGGCACCGGACCTGATCTACCAGGACACCTTCACCATCAACCAGGACGCCGACGCCGGCTACCTGATGCCGCTCGACGACTACTTCGCGGACTGGGACGAGAGCGACCAGTTCAGCGACCAAGAGGCCGACGCCGTCACCTCCCTGGACGGGGACCGCTACGGCGTCATGCTCGGCACCGACGTCCGCGGCCTCTGGTACAACACCGAGCTCCTCGAAGAGGCCGGCATCGACACCCCATGGGAACCGGCCACCTGGGACGAGGTCCTCGACGCGGCTCGGACCGTCCAGTCCGAGCTCGGCGACGGCGTGGTCCCGCTCCACGTCTTCTCCGGCACCCCCGCCGCCGAGGCCGCGTCCCTCGAAGGATTCCAGATGCTCCTCAGCGGTACCGGCGACGAGCTCTTCGACGACGGCTCCGAACAGTGGGTCAGCAGCAGCGCGGGTTTCTCCGACTCCCTGGAGTTCATCGACACGATCTTCGAGGAAGGGCTGACCTTCGACCCGCAGGACGCCCTCGACGCCAACATGGGGACGATCAACAACGAGGAGCGGTTCCCCGCCGGAGAGCTCGCCATCAGCCTCGACGGTTCCTGGGCCACCCAGTCCTGGATCGAGGAGGCCAACCAGCCCTGGCCCGAGTGGGAGGACCACATGGAGTTCACCCGCATGCCGACCCAGGACGGCGAGGAGCCCGGCGCCACGAGCATGTCCGGCGGCTGGGCGCTCTCCATGGGCGCGCACGCCACCGACCCCGACCTCGCGTGGGAGGTCATGACCCTGGCGCTCAACAAGGAGAACGCCACCAAGTTCGCCATCGAGGGCGGCCAGATCCCCGTCCGAGACGACGTGGCCGAGGACCCGGACTTCGTCGACGAGGCACCGATGGCCGAGGAGTTCGCCGAGCTGGTGGAGATCACCGGATTCCGTCCCGCCTACAGCGAGTACCCGCGGGTCTCGTTGGCCATCCAGGAGGCCATGGAGGCCGTGATGCTCGATGAGGCCACCCCGGAGGAGGCCGCCGAGCTCTACGCCGAAGAGGTGGAGGGCGTCGTCGGTCCCGAGAACGTGACGACGGGATCCTGACCGGTGCGGTCACAGTCAACCGGCCCCCGGGCGCCCTCCGGACCCCCGACCCCCGATACTGCCCCCGCCCCCGCCCGGCGCGTCCGGCGGGGCGAGGGGGACGGGCGCGCGGTCTGGGCGCGCGGAGCCTGGAACCGGTCCGCCCGCTGGGTCATCCCCATGGCACCCGCCCTGTTCCTGCTCCTGGCCTTCTTCGCGGGCCCCATCCTGTGGACGGTCTGGGCCTCCTTCACGAACGCGGCGCTGACCGGTGCCCAAGCGGCGCAGACCGAGTTCATCGGCACGGCCAACTTCGAGCAGCTGCTGTCCGACCCCCGCTTCCGGACCGCTACCCTCCTCACCGTCGCCTTCCTTGTCGGCTGCGTGCTCGGACAGACGGTGCTGGGCCTGTCCCTGGCCCTGCTGCTCCAGCACCGCAACGGGGCCGTGCGCGCGACGGTGGGCGCGATCGTCGTCGGTGCGTGGGTGGTTCCGGAGGTCGTGGCCGGGTTCGTCTGGTACGCGTTCCTGGAGCGGGAAGGCACCCTCAACTCCATCCTCGGCACGCTCGGGGCCGGTGAGCAGAACTGGCTGTTCACGGCGCCGCTCCTGGCGGTGGTCCTGGCCAACATCTGGAAGGGCACCGCCTTCTCGATGATGACCTACTCGGCGGGCCTGTCCGAGGTCCCCGAGGACCTCAAGGAGGCGGCGCGCGTCGACGGCGCCTCCGGGTTCCAGGTGCTGTGGCACGTCGTGCTCCCGCTCCTGCGGCGCACCCTGGCCACGACCCTGCTGCTGATCACGCTCCAGACCGTGCAGGTGTTCACGCTGATCTACGTGATGACCTCGGGCGGACCGGGGTCTCGGAGCACTACCCTTCCGCTCCTGATGTACCAGGAGGCGCTGGATATGGGCGATCTGGGCTACGGGACCGCCATCGCGCTGGCGCTCCTGGTCGTCGCCGGACTGTTCTCGGTCGTCTACGTGTGGATGCTCCGGAAGGAGGAGGCCAGGTGAGCGAAGAACGGGTGGGCGGAAAGCGGGTGAGTGCCGAAGAAACCGCCACGGGACGGCGCGGAGGGCGGAAGCCCGAGGACCGGGGCCGCGCGGGACGGGTTCCCCCGGGCAGGGGCCGCCCGACCCGGTTGCGCGCCGTCGTCACCGCTCCGAGCCGGGCGGCGGGCAGCGTGCTCGCGTACTCGCTCCTGGGCGTGCTGACCCTGCTGTTCCTGGTGCCCATGCTGTGGATGCTCTTCGCCTCCGTGGACCCCGAAGCGTCGCTGCGGGCGAGCCCGCCCTCCGGGTTCACGCTGGACCACTTCACGGCGATCATGACACCCGACATCATCTACCTGCCGCTCTGGAACAGCATCCTCACCTGCGGCGGGGCGGCGCTCATCACCGCCGTGTGCTCGATGCTGGCCGCGTACCCGATCTCCCGCTACAACCTCCGGTTCAAGAAGCCGTTCCTGTACACGGTGCTGTTCGCCACCGGGCTGCCGATCACCGCGATCATGGTCCCGGTCTACGGCATGTTCGTGCAGGCCAACCTGCTCAACTCGCTGATCGCCACGACGCTGTTCCTAGCCGCCAGCACGCTGCCCTTCGGTATCTGGCTGACCAAGAACTTCATCGACGGGATCCCCATCACCCTGGAAGAGGCCGCCTGGGTGGACGGGGCCTCGGCCTGGCAGTCGATCCGCTACCTGGTGGCACCGCTGCTCGCACCGGGGCTGGCGGTCGTCTCGATCTTCACCCTGGTCACCACCTGGGGCAATTTCTTCGTTCCGTTCATCCTGCTCACGAGCCCGGAGAAGATGCCGGCGGCGGTACGGGTCTTCACCTTCTTCGGGCAGTACGGTTCCGTGCGCTACGGGGAGCTCGCCGCGTACTCGCTCATCTACACCGTCCCCGTGATCGTGCTGTACGTGGTGGTCTCCCGGGCGCTGGGCGGCAAGTTCGCCCTGGGTGGCGCGGTCAAGGGCTGACCCCACCCAGCGATGATCTTGCCCCGGCTCCACCCTCGACGGCCGAGGGTGGAGCCAGGGGCAAGACCACCGGGGAAGCGGGGCGGCGGACTACCGGGCCAGGCGCAGGGTCACGATCTGGAACGGGCGCAGGGAGAAGGTCACCGAAGCCTGTTCCCCGCCGCTGTTCCGGCTGGCAGTCGGCTTCCCGCCGCCGTTGCGGCCGATGTCGCCCGCGAGGTCCGTGTCCAGGCCCGGAGCCTCCTCGTAGTCCTCCTCCAGCAGGTTGACCGCTCGGACCCCGGAAACCGGGAAACCGGTGCGCACGGTGGCCCGGGCCCGGCCGCCGCGCGCCTCGTACAGCCGCACCACGAGGTCGCCGGAGCGGTCGTCGGCGAGCTTCACGGACTCCACCACCACACCGGGGTCGTCCACCGCCACCAGCGGTGCGACGGCGCTGTCTCCGGAGACCTCCCGCGCGGGCAGGTTGATCCGGTAGCCCTCGCGCACCGCGTCCTCGATCTCCGATCCCGGCGCCAGGGCGTAGCGGAAGCGGTGCTCCCCTTGGTCGGTGTCCGGGTCGGGGAAGCGCGGGGCGCGAAGCAGCGACAGCCGCACCGTAGTCGTGGTTCCGCCGTCCGCGCGGACGTCACGGGTCACGTCGTGCCCGTAGGTGGAGTCGTTGAGCACCGCCACCCCGTAGCCGGGCTCGGCCACGTGCACCCAGCGGTGCGCGCAGATCTCGAACTTGGCCGAATCCCAGGAGGTGTTGGTGTGCGCGGGCCGCTTCACGTGGCCGAACTGGATCTCGGACGACGACTCGTGCGCGCGCACGTCGAGCGGGAAGGCCGCCTTGAGGAACTTCTCCCGCTCGTGCCAGTCGACGACGGTCTCCACGTCCAGACGCCGCGCACCGGGCTGGAGTGAGAGGACCTGGGTGACCCTGGAGGCACCGAAGGAGCGGGCGACGCGCAGCGCGACGGTCTCGCCCACCGGCCCGTCCTCGAGGTCGGGAACCGCGACGGAGTCGGCTTCCGTGAGGTCGACGGTGCTGTTCCGGTAGAACTCGTCCACGTCCCAGGCGTCCCACTGGTTGGGCAGGTCCTGGTGCACCTGGAGCAGGTTGCCCGGCTGTCCCGGTGCGAGCACCTCGCGGTCCTCGGTCCGGTCCAGGATCGAGGTGACCAGGCCCCGGTGGTCCACGCGCACCGCCAGCAGCCCGTTGTCCAGCGTGAACCCGTCCTCTTCTGCCGTGACGGCGGTGACGGGGGTGACGACGCCGGTGGCGGCGGGGGAGCCGGCGGCGCGGCCGCGCTCGGCCTCTGCACGGGGCAGGGCGCCCATGGCGGGGATCCCGTCCCGCTCGTGCGGTGCCGCGTTGAACACCACGCCGCCGCCCGTGGAGTTCCCCGCGCCGGAACCACTGCCTCCTGTGCCGTTTCCGGTGCCGGTGCTGCCGGTGAGCGCTGCCTGGGCAGCGGCGATGATCCCGTGCAGCTCCCCGGCAACCCGCGCGTAGTCCTCGGCCGCCTCCCGGTGCACCCACGCGATGGAGCTCCCGGGGAGGATGTCGTGGAACTGGTTCAGCAGGACCGTCCGCCAGATCCGGTCCAGGTGATCGTAGGGGTAGTCCGCCCCGGCGCGCACGGCGGCGGTGGCGGCCCACAGTTCGGCCTCGCGCAGCAGGTGCTCCGAACGCCGGTTGCCCTGCTTGGTCGCCACCTGGCTGGTGTAGGTCCCCCGATGGAACTCCAGGTAGAGCTCGCCCAGCCAGACCGGAGCGTTCGGGTACTCCGCGTGCGCCTTGGCGAAGAACTCCGCCGGGTGCTCGATCTCCACCCTCGGCGAACCCTCCAGGTCGCGCAGCCGTGCCGCCCGGGCCAGCATCTCCCGCGTGGGGCCGCCGCCCCCGTCCCCGTGCCCGAAGGGCACGAGGGAGCGGGAGGATCCGCCCTTGTCCCGGAAGTTGCGCGAGGCGTGTGCGAGCTCGTCGCCGGTGAGCTCGGAGTTGTAGGTGTCCACCGGCGGGAAGTGCGTGAAGACCCGGGTCCCGTCGAGCCCCTCCCACCAGAACGTGTGGTGGGGGAACGTGTTGACCTGGCTCCAGGAGATCTTCTGGGTGAGGAACCAGCGCGACCCCGACAGGCGCACCAGTTGGGGGAGTGCGGCGGAGTAGCCGAAGGAGTCCGGCAGCCACACCTCCTGGGTGTCGACGCCGAGCTCGTCCCGGAAGAAGCGCTTGCCGAAGGTGAACTGCCGGGCCAGCGCCTCGGATCCGGGCATGTTGGTGTCGGACTCGACCCACATGCCGCCGACCGGCACGAACTGCCCGGCGTCGGCCGCCTTCACCACGCGGGTGAACACGTCCGGCCGGTGCTCCTTGAGCCAGGCCCACTGCTGGGCCTGGGACATCGCGAACACGAACTCCGGGTGCCCGTCCATCAGCGAAACGACGTTCGCGCTGGTCCGGGCGACCTTCCTGACGGTCTCGCGCAGCGGCCACAGCCAGGCGGAGTCGATGTGGGCGTGCCCGACTGCGGACAGCCGGTGGGCGCTCGGTACGGCGGGGGAGGCGAGCGCTGGTGCCAGGACCTCGCGCGCCCGGTCGGCGGTACCGGGGACGTCCTGCAGGTCGAGGGAGTCCAGGGCCTGGCCCAGCGTGCGCAGGAGCTCCCAGCGGCGCGGGTCGCCGGTGCCGAGTTCGCGCATGAGCCCGCCCGCGACCTCCAGGTCCAGGGCGAGCTCCCACACGTGCGACTCGAAGACGGCCAGGTCGGCGCGGGCCAGCCGGTACAGGGGTTCGTCCTCGGGGCCGCGGCCGGAGCCGAGTTCGGTGGGCTGGAACGGCGGGTTGCCGAGGATGACCGGGTTGGCCGCCGCCTCGACGTGGAACTCGACCGCCTCCTCGCCGTCGGCGGGGGAGGCGACCGGGATCCAGGCGTTGCGCGGGTTGAGGCCCTTGACGACGGTGCCGTCGGGCAGGTGGACGAGTCCCTCGCACTGGAAGCCCGGCATCCCGGCGTCGAAGCCGAGGTCGAACACGGCCTCCACGGTGCGGCCCGCCCACGCGCGCGGGACGTGTCCGCGCAGCCGGAACCACGTCGTGCCCCAGGCCGGCCCCCAGGCGTCGCCGACGTTCGCGGGTTCGTGTGGTGCGGAGATCCCGTCGGCTGTCGGGACGGGCTCGCCCGGGACATCCCAGCGGGACACCTCCAGGGGAATCGACGTCGTGTACACCGCGGGCCACACTCGTTCCCTCAGGACCCGCTCCAGTCGTGCCTCGGTCAGCCGCCGGTCGTCGTGCACGGTGGATCTCCGTTCGGTCGTCCCCTGGCAGGTGCTGCGTACGTTGCCAGCGGGGCGAGACTTCGTCAATGCTTTGGACGAAGTAGCTTGCCTCGGTGCGCAGGTTGCCCGCCCCTGACTGATGCCCGCCCCCTGACTTTCGTCAGGGTGCGGGCCCGTCGGTCGCCAGTGTCGGTGCGGGGCGCCGATTTCTAGCGTGGTTGTCGATGGAGAAAACACACGACGGCGGTGGAGCCGCCACCGGGCAACCGCGACGCAGAGGAACGGGCGGAGCGGTGTGCGGCCCGCCATGGCGCCGAGAGGACGGAGAGGGAGAGGGCCGGATGAACGCACCGACCAGGCAAGGCAGCGCACTCCAGGCGGTCGACCTGGTCAAACGGTACGGCGCAGGGGAGACCGCGGTCACCGCCGTGGCCGGGGTGAGCCTGGGTTTCGAGCCGGGGACGTTCACCGCGGTCATGGGGTCCTCCGGCTCCGGAAAATCCACCCTCATGAACCTGCTGGCCGGGCTGGACACCCCCACCTCGGGACGGGTCCTGGTCGAAGGCCGGGACCTGGGCGAACTCGACGACCGGAGACTCACCCGGCTGCGCCGCGAGCGGATCGGCTTCGTCTTCCAGGCCTTCAACCTGCTGCCCGCCCTCACCGCCGAACAGAACATCCTCCTGCCGCTCAGGCTCGCCGGACGGCGACCGGACCGCGCCTACCTGGACGAGGTCGTGCGCTCCCTGCGGATCGGCGACCGGCTCGGCCACCGGCCGGCACAGCTGTCCGGCGGGCAGCAGCAGCGGGTCGCGGTCGCCCGCGCCCTGCTCACCCGGCCCGCCGTGGTCTTCGCTGACGAGCCCACCGGCGCCCTCGACGTCACCAACGGCCGTGAACTCCTGCGGCGCCTGCGCGCGGCCTGCGCCGAACTCGGCCAGACCATCGTCATGGTCACCCACGACCCGGTCGCCGCCACCCACGCCGACCGCGCCCTGCTGATGTCCGACGGCGCCCTGCACGGCAGCCTCGAAAAGCCCACGGCCCAAGAGGTCCTCGATGCCATGGCGGGAGCCGAATGATGCTGGGCCTTGCCTGGGCGCAGCTGCGCGCCCACCCCGCCCGGCTCTTGGCCGTGCTGGCGTCGATCGTGCTCGGCACGCTCTTCCTGGCGGCCACCGCCGTGTTCTCCGAGACCTCCGCCGCAGGGCTGCGCGCGGTGGCCGCGGCCCCGCTGTCCGCGGCCGACGTGGTCGTGGACCGGGACGCAGACGCCTCGGATCCCCGGGCCGACTGGCCCGACGAGGTCGCCGAGCACCCCGACGTCACCGCCGTGGCACCCCAGCACGCGCGCACGGTCCAACTGGCCACCGACGACCGGAGGGGCACCGCCAACGTCTACAGCATCGCCGAGGAGACCGGACTGCGCTGGTTCGACCTGGTGGAGGGCGCCTGGCCCGCCGCCCCGGACGAGGTGGTGGCCGACACCTCGACCCTGGAGGCCGCCGGGATCGCGGTGGGGGACAGCGTGCGGCTCCTTCCCGAAGCGGGGGAGGAACTCCCGGCCACCGTGGTCGGCGCCGCGGACCTGGGGTTCCAACCGCTGACCGGGGTCCAGTACACGCTCTACGCCAGCCAAGCGCACTTCGCGGGAGACAGTGCGCCCACCGCCACGGCCAGCCTGGCCGAGGAAGCCTCGGCCGAGGCGACGGTCGCGGACCTGGCAGCCTCCCTGCCCGCGGACCTGCACCCGATGACCGCGGCGGAGCAGGCCGCGCTGGCCGCCGACCGGTTCGCGGGCGGGGCCCAGCAGCTCGACCTGCTCCTGCTCGTGTTCGCCCTCATCGCCCTGTTGGCCGCGGCGATGGTCATCGCCAACACCTTCACCATCCTGCTCTCGCAGCGCCGCCGCGACACCGCCCTACTGCGCTTGGTGGGCGCCGAGCGGACCCAAGTGCGCTCGCTGGTGGTCGCCGAAGCCCTCCTGATCGGCTCCGCCGGATCCCTGGCCGGTGCGGCCGCGGGCGTGGCCGCCGGGTACGCGGGGGCCGCACTGATGGGGTTGACCGGCGCCGGACTCCACGTCAGCCCCCTTGCCCTGGTCGGCTGCGTCCTGGTGGGGACGGGCACGACGGTGGCGGCCGCCTGGTTCCCGGCCCGGCGGGCAGCAGCCACGGCCCCGGTCGAAGCCCTGCGCTCTGCCCCGCTGGACAGCGGGGGCCGCTTCCGCGCGGTGCACGCCCTCGGAACCGGGCTCGCGCTGCTCGGGCTGGCGACGATGGCGGCCGGGGCCTGGTCGCAGAGCCTGCCCCCGGCCATCGGGGGCGGGTTCGTGGGCGCGATCGGCCTGCTCCTCGTTCTGCGCTACCTCATCTCCCGGATCGTCCACGCGGTGCAGGGGCCGCTGCGGCGGGTGGGCGGTGCCGCCGAACTGGCCGGGGCCAACCTCCGGCGCGACACGGGCCGGGCAGCCACGGCCACGCTCACCCTCGTACTGGGGCTCGGCCTGATCACCGCGCTCACCACAGCCGCGGCCACCGGCCGTGCCACCGTCGACAGCGACCTGAACGACCGCTACCCGGTGGACGTGAGCGCCCGGGTGGACGAGGGATCGATGGATCCGGTGACCGTGGAGAGGGTTCGGGAGATCGACGGCCTGGACCAGGTCGAGGCGCCCCGTACCGGGGACACGACCATCGACGGCATGGGCGGAGTCACCCTGGTGGGGGTCTCCCCGGAGCTGGCCGCCGCCACCGGCGCCGAGGCGCTGGCGAACACCGCGAACGATGCACCGGTCATGCTGGTCTCGGGTGACCAGCTGAGCGCACTCGGGGCCGAAGCCGGGGAGAGGCGGGAGCTCACCGTGGACGGTGAGCGAAGACCCTTCACCGTGATCCCCGACCCCCTGGCCACCGCCACCGGGACACCGGCCCCGGTCATGCGCGCGGACGTCCTGGACACCCTGACCGAGGACGAGGAGTACGGAATGGTCTGGGGGGTGGCCGCCCCGGGGGTCGATACCGACTCCCTGGCCGCGCAGATGAACCTGGTGGCCGGGGCCGACCCGGACATCGTCCTCAGCGGCGCGCTCAGCGAAAGGGGTGACATCACCGAGGTCCTCGACATCCTGGTCAACCTCGCCCTGGTGATGCTCCTCGTCACCGTGGTCATCTCCGGCCTGGGTGTGAGCAACACGCAGAGCCTGTCCGTCCTGGAGAGAACCCGGGAGTCGGCGCTACTGCGCGCCCTGGGCCTCACCCGGGTCGGCCTGCGGAACACGCTCGCCGTGGAGGCCACCGTGATCGCCCTGATCGGGGCCGCCCTGGGTGTCCTCATCGGCGTGCCCTACGGGGCGGTCGGGGTGGGCGCGATCGTCGGGGAGACCGCACCCCTCGTGGTGGCGGTGCCCTGGGCCCAGCTGGGCCTGGTCCTGCTCGCCGCACTGGTGGTCGGGGTCGCGGCGACGCTGTTCCCCGCCCGCAGGCTTGCCGGGATCGCCCCCGCCGAAGGGCTGGGCGGTGACTGACCGCGGTGCCCGCATGCCAGGGCTGGGCCGGGGCGACCGGCGCCGGAGGCGTGCGGGACCGCGTCGCCCTCCTACGCCGCGACTACCAAGCTTCGTCCGAGACCTGCGGAACCACGCCGGCCTCGTACGCGAGGACTGCCGCCTCCACCCGGTTGCGCACGTCCAGGCGCCGGAGGATCGCACTCACATGGCCTTTCACGGTCCCCTCGGTCAGGAAGAGCCGCACCCCGATCTCCCCGTTCGACAACCCGGCCCCCAGCAGGGCCAGAACCTCTCGTTCCCGCTCGCTCAGCTCCGCCAACCGTTCCCGGGCGTGCAGCCGACCGGTGGAACGTTCGTGGTCCAACCCGTACAGGACCCGGCGGGCCACCTTCGGGGAGAGGAAGGCACCGCCCTCCGCCACGGCCCGCACCCCCAACAGCAGTTCGCGCGGGTCACCGGTCTTCAGCAGGAACCCGTCCGCGCCCCCGTCGAGAGCCCGCACCACGTACTCCTCCTCGCCGAAGGTGGTCAGGATGGCCACCCCGGTCCCCGGCGCGGCCCGCCGCACCTCGAGGGCCGCGTCCAGGCCGTTCATCCCCGGCATGCGGATGTCGACGAGTGCCACGTCCGGCCGGTGGGACCGGGCGGCCTCCACACCCTCCCTGCCGTCGGCGGCCTCGGCCACCACCTCGACACCGGGGTCGTTGTCGAGGATCGCCCGCACACCCGCGCGGACCATCGCCTCGTCGTCCACCAACAGAACCCTGATCACGGCCCGACCTCCCCTGGCACCACCTCGGCCGACACCAGTGTCTCCGAGTCGAAGCACAACCGGTACCGGTCGTACCCTCCGGCGAAGACGTCGGCGTCGGACCGGTAGTAGGAGCACTCCAGCCCCTCCGGATCCGTCGGCCGGCCCCGAGCCTCGAACAGACCCCCGTACAGGTCTTCCTCGGGGAGCAGGGCTTCCACCTCCGCCCGGTCCTGCCCCGGGGCCAAGCCGTCGAACACCTCCGGGTCGAGCGTGGCGGTCGCCGCCTGATGCGCGGTGAGCGCGACGACCAGCATGTAACCCGCCAACGCGACCAGGATGGGAACACCCACGACTACACCGATCGCCCACAGCGCCCGCCGCCGCGCCCGCCGGTGCCCGGACCGGTCCCGGGCGCCGTCCGGCATGCCGTCCGTCAACGGCGCTTGCGCCGGTCCCTCCGCCGGTCCCTCCGCCGTTTCCAAGGCGGGTTCCCCGGGCGGCGCCCCGGTGCGCGAACGCGGGGCGGGGCCGTGCACCGGGATACGCGCGGAGACGACCCAGACATCCCCTTCCGCGCCCGCCGTCAGCTCGCCCCCGACCAGGCGCACCCGCTCACGCAGGCCCACCAGGCCGCTACCGGACCCCGGCTTCCGACCGGTCTGCTCCGCCCTCGCGGAGGCACGGCTCCCGATCGCCGGACCGTTGGCCACCCGTACGGACACCTGGTCCGGTGATCCGCTCAGCAGTACGCGCGGTGCCGACCCCGGAGCATGCTTGGCGGCGTTGGTCAGGGCCTCCTGGACCACGCGGTACAGCGCCCGGTCCGCGGCCAGGGGGAGCTCGCCGTGTCCGCCGTCCTGCTCCAGGAGCCCGCCCTCCCGCTCCAGGGACACGTCCATTCCCGCCTCCCTCGAGCGCCGGACCAGCTCAGCGACGCTGTCACCCGCCGGGTCCAGCGGGGCCGAGCCGGTGTCGGCGCGCAGGACCCCCACCGCCTCCATGAGCCGGTCGGCGGCGCGACCGGCAACCTCCCGCAGTTGCCGCGCCTGGGCTCTGCGTTCCCCGGCCAGGTCCGGGGCGGTCTCCAGCGCACCCGCGCCCAGGGCGAGCAGGCTCAGCTCGTGCCCCACGGCGTCGTGCATGTCCTGGGCGATCCGCGAGCGCTCCCGCATCCGTGCCCGCTCGGCCACGAGCAACGCCTCCCGCTCCAGGGTCCGGGCCCGTTCCCAGCCCTCCTGCTCCAGCGCGGAGGTGCTGCGCAGGTACAGCCCCAGCAACCACGGCAACAGGACCGCGAACACCGTCAGCGAGCCGCCGGTCACCCACATGCCCACGGGGAATCCGCCCAGGACCAGGAACCCCGCGCCGAGCAGGGCGAGCACGGAGTAGGCGAGGCCCGCCACCCGGGGATCCCCGCCGAGGCGCCCGGTGAGCAGGGCGGGCACGGGCACCGCCATGAGCAGCAGGGGCCAGCGCGGGGCCAGGACCAGGAGCACGAGCACGGCGGCCAGGGCCAGGTGGCCGTGCGGGACGCGGGAGAGACGCATACCCCGGAAACTAACCCGCGCGGTACCCCCGCGTCCCCCACCGAAAGTCAGGTCTCGATGCCCGCCACGACACCCGCCTCCGCCCCGAGCACGGGCGGGTGCGGGGGTGGGCCCGGGCCGGGAGCCGCGAACCCCTCGGGTGCGGGGCTGCCCCGTGCTCACCCGGTGCTCAGACCGCGGGGCGGCCCGGTTCGGACTGGTTTCCGCTGATCCGGGTGATGCAGGTGAGCACCTCGTACCGGTCGAACCGGTAGCGCGACCGCACGTGCTGGACGGGGCGCCCGGTGGCGTCGTAGAAGGTGTCCACGATCTCCAGGCCCGGTGAGTCCAGGGGAAGGCCGAGGAGTTCGCACTCGACGGGCGGCAGCACCAGCGCCCGGACCCTCCGGAAGGTGGAGTCCGGCACCGCCGCCACCTCGGAAAGGACCTCGTGCACCGAACCCGTGAGGTCGGCGTCGGCCAGGGCATCGCCGAAACGTGCCGGGTACAGGCCCATCTCGTGGCACATCGGCTCACCGTCGGCGTACCGCAACCGCTCCAGGAGCAGCGCCCCTTCACCGGGGCGGAGCGACAGGTTGGTGACCGTCTCCAGGTCCGGGGTGACGGGCTCGAAGCGCAGCACCGTCGATGACGGCCGAATCCCGCGGCGGCGCATGTCCTCCGTGAAGGAGGTCAGGGTGGGCCCCATGGTCACGGTGGGACGGCCGACATAGGTACCGCTCCCCGGCGCACGGCGGACCCAGCCCTCGTCCTGCAGGGCGGCCAGGGACCGCCGGACCGTCATCACGCTGACGCCGAACTCCTCGGCCAGGGCGCGCTCGGCGGGCAGACGGACCCCCACCGCCAGGGACGAGCAGCGCTCACGGAGGACCGCCAGGATCTCGAGGTACTTGGGCTGGTTCATCGGCACCTCACCACCGTGTCGTCAGTGCTCGGAACATCACTATGACGAAGCGGACTCTATATTCCTCTAGAGCGCATGTGTTAGCTTCATCACCCACTTATGCGGCTTGACGCTCACGGAAGTCGGATACCTCCTGGCGGCGTCGGCGCAGAGAGGTGCAGCAATGCGATCTAGAGCAATGGGGTTCACGGCGGTCATGGCCGCCTCCGCCCTGGTGCTGTCCGCGTGCGGCGCGGACGGGGACGACGCCGACGGCGAGCTGGTCATCTGGCATATGGAGACCCCGCCCAACCGGGTCGAAGCACTCAACAGCCTGGCCGAGGAGTACAACAGCGGCGACCCGGAAACGCCGGTGCGCTTCGAGGTGCAGGAATGGGACGAGATCTACGCGACCATCGCGGCGGCGGCCTCCGCGGGCAGCCAGCCCGACGCCCTGTTCGTCACCCCCGACCTGGCCACCTACGTCCGCCAGCTCGGCGTGGGCAGCCCGGTCACCGACGTCGTGGAGGGCATGGAGGCCGAGCACGGGTTCATCGACGCGGCCACCAACCCCTACCGCGACGAGGAGGAGTACTGGGCGGTGCCGCTCTTCGGCATGGTCCAGGTGCTGTGGTACCGCGGCGACATGTTCGACGAGGCTGGCCTGGAAGCACCGCGGACCTGGGAGGACCTCCTCGAGGCCGCGGAAACCCTCGACACCGACGAGCACAGCGGGATCGCCCTGCCCGCCGGACAGAACCAGGCCACCGACCAGGTGGTCTACAGCCTCATGGTCACGAACGGGGCCGCGGACATCTTCACCGAAGAAGGCGAGATCGCCTTCGACACCCCCGCGACCGTCGACACCTTCGAGCTGTACGACGAGCTCCTCCAGTACTCCCCGGCCGACTCCGGGAGCTACGCCTGGGGTGAGCCGCAAGCGGCGTTCAACAGCGGGAGCGCGGCGATCAACATCGAGAAGGGGCAGTACCTGACCCCCTTCGAGGAGGAGACCGGACTCGAGCCCAGCGATCTGGGCTGTGCACCGATCCCGACACCCGAATCCGGCGGACAGCCGGGCAGCGTCTACTACTCCAACGGAGCCATGGTGCTCAGCGAGTCCGAGGACCGCGCGGAGGACACCAACGACTTCCTGGAGTGGCTGCTCGACACCGACAACTACGGCGACCTGCTCAACGCCGAGCCCGGCCTCTACCTGCCGCTCACGGAGAACGGCGCCGACGAGTCGGACTGGCGTGAGCACGAGACCATCAGCACCTACGAGGAGTGTGTCGACCTGATGCTCGAGCAGTCCGAGTCCGGGGAGCTGTTCGGGTTCGTGGACGGCCAGTACATCGACGACGTGGGCGAGATCGCCAGCCAGAACTTCATCGCCCGCGCCGTGCAGGAGACGTACGTCAACGACGTGCCCCCGGCCGACGCCGTTTCCGCGGCCCAAGAGCAGATGCAGGCAGCGGACTGACCGTGGGCGCACAGGACAGCGGTGCGCACGGGGGCGGCGCACGGGACGGCAGTGCGCGGAACCGCGGAGCACGGCACGGCGGCACCCGGGCCGGCACCGCGGCGCCGACACGGGGCACGAACGCCGCTCCCCGTCGGCGCCGCGCCGGGATCAAGCACGACCTCTTCGGGTACCTGCTGCTGGCGCCCATCCTCACCGTCATGGCCCTGGTGCTGGCCTTCCCCCTGGTCCAGGCGGTCCTGACCAGCCTGCGCGACGAGCGGGTGATCGGTTCGCCCTCGGAGGTCGTCGGGCTCGACACCTACCTGATCATCCTCCAGGACCCGGTGTTCTGGGACGCGCTGGCCCGCTCGGGGCTCTGGCTGGTGCTCAACCTGGCGGTGCAGACCGTACTGGCCTTCGGCACAGCGCTACTGCTGCAACGGCAGGGCTGGTGGGCCCGCACCGCGCGGGTGTGGGTGGTGCTGCCCTGGGTGATCCCCACGGTGGCGGTCGCGGTGATCTGGCAGTGGATGCTCAACAGCAACTACGGCGTCATCACCCACGCCTTCGCGGCCGTCGGCATCGATCTGGGGTCACCCTTCTCCGACCCGGGCATCGCACTGATCACCGTCATCCTGGTGAACAGCTGGCACTGGTTCCCGCTCGCCGCCGTGGTCATCTACGGCGCCCTGGCCACCGTCCCGGTGTCCGTACTCGAAGCGGCGAAGGTGGACGGCGCGAACGCCTGGCAGACGTTCTGGGCGGTGACCTTCCCGATCCTCCAGCCCGTGCTGTTCGCGCTCGGGCTGGTGGGCTCACTGTGGTCCTTCAACGTCCTGGACACCATCCTGCTCACCACCGGAGGCGGACCGGCCGGCGCCACCACCACCATGCCCATGTACGTGTACGAGACGGCCTTCGACGCGTTCCGCAGCAGCCAGGCCGCGGCCGCCAGCGTGCTGACCGTCCTCGTGCTGGGCATCGCCGCGGCGCTGTTCGTCCGATTCCTTCGTCCCAAGGAGTCTCCGTGAAGTGGTCGAGCCGCCTGCGCCGGGTGCCGGCCGGGCTGACGATGGTGCTCATCACGCTGATCGCCCTCGGGCCGATCTACTGGGTGGTCGTCTCGGCGTTCAAGACACCGCAGGAGATCATCCAGCCCACACCCACCCTGTGGCCGCGGACCTGGACGCTGGCCAACTTCTCCCGCCTGCTGGAGACCACCCCGTACACCACCTACCTGACCAACAGCCTCCTGGTCGCGCTCGGCACGACCGCGCTGACCGTCGTCCTCGCCGTGTGCGCGGCCTACGGGCTCTACCGCCTCAAGGTCCCCGGGTCGGGCAAGATCGCCGGGCTCATCCTGGTGGCCTTCATGATCCCCGGCACCCTGCTCATCGTGCCCCTGTACGGCATCCTCACCGACATCGGGCTGATCAACAGCCTGGCGGGGCTGGTCCTGGTGAACGTGGCCTTCACCGCGCCGTTCTGCACCTGGCTGCTGCGCGGCTTCATCATGTCCGTGCCCAAGGAGATCGACGAGGCGGCGGCCATCGACGGCGCCGGTCCGGTACGCACCATGTTCCAGATCGTGCTGCCGCTGATGGCACCGGGCATCGCCACCGCGGTGGTGTACTCCTTCGTCTTCTCCTGGACGGAGTTCGTGTACGCCACCCAGTTCATCCTGGACGACCGCCTGCAGACGCTGCCGATCGGTCTCAGCGCCATCGTGGGGCAGTACACCATCGACTGGGGCCTGGTCATGGCCGGAACGGTCTTCACCATCCTGCCCACCCTGATCCTGTTCATCTTCGCCGGCCGGTACTTCGTCGGCGGACTCATCACCGGAGCGAACAAAGCATGAGCCCAGACCACAGCACCACGGCGCTCGGCCGCGCCGCCGCCCAGTACACCCAGCAGGTGCAGAAGCTCCTCGCCGAGGCGCTCGACGCCGAACAGGGACACATCGCCGAGGCGGCGGCCCTGCTCGCCGAGCGCTTCGCCGCCGACGGGATCCTGTACGTCTTCGGCAGCGGGCACTCCCACGTGTTCGCCGAGGAGGGCTTCTTCCGCGCCGGCGGCAGCGCCCGCATCTGCCCGGTGCTCAAACCCGACTACATGCTGCACGTCAGCGCCGAGCGCGGCACCGTACTGGAACGCGAATCCGGACACGCGGCGAACGTGCTGTCCGGTTACGAGATCAACCCGGACACCGACGCCATGCTGGTGGTCTCCAACTCCGGCGCCAACGCCCTGCCCGTGGAGGTCGCCCAGACGGCCCGGGACCGGGGGCTCCCGGTCATCGCCATCACCTCCCGCGCCTACGCCACGGCCAGCACCCAGACCGGGCCCAAGCTGCACGAGGTGGCGGACATCGTCCTGGACAACCACTGCCCGCCCGGTGACGCACTGGTGTCCGTCCGGGAGGACCTGCCGCTCGCCGGGCCGGGCAGCAGCGTGGTCGGCCTCGCGCTCCTGAACGCCATGATCGTGGCGGCCGCGGAGAAGGAGGCGGAGCAAGGCGGAACCCCGCGGGTCTTCCTGAGCGCCGGGATGCCGGACGCCGCCGAGCACAACGCCCGGATCATCGCCGAGATGGGGCCCCGCGTGCCGCACATCTGACCGGCGCGGGCGCGGACCAGGTACGGCCCGGGTGCGGCCCCGGTGGGGGGAGCTCCGGCACCCCCGGCACATCCCCGGCGCGCCCCCAGCACTGCCCGGCACGAATCCGCGGGACCAGAGGGCCCGCGAGGGACGGAGCGAGCATGAAGATCAACTTCGAGGTCTGGCCGAACATGCCCTGGGGCCGGCTGGAGGCGGCGGGCCCCGCCTGGAACTCCTGGGGTGACAGGCCGTCAGCCTGGACGGCGACCCGGGTGGCCGAATACGGCTACGACGGGGTCGACTTCATCCTGGGCCACCTGATGAACGGCCCGGGTTCGGAGTACGACCAACGGCTCCGGGACACCAAGGCCGCCGCCGACGCCGCCGGTATCGAGGTCGGCTACGTCGCCCACCACACCACGTTCGTCAGCCCCCGGGAGTACGACCGCGAGCGGGGCATCGAGAGCTTCAAGAAGGCCCTGGACGCCGCGAAGGCCCTGGGGGCCGAATCCGCCTGCACGCTGCTCGGCGACGGTTTCTACGACCCGCCGCTGAACGTGCTCATGAGCCGCAAGGAGGCGTGGCGCCAGGCAAAGGAGGCCATCACCGAGGTGGCCGACTACGCCGCCGCGCTGGACCTCAACGTCAGCATCGAGCTGCTGCAGGGCACGATCCTGAACAAGGTCGAGTCGGTCGAGCGGATGTTCGACGAGATCGGCGCCGCCAATCTGCGCATGACCATGGACACCGGCGCGTTCTACGTCGCCGTCAAGCCGTTCATGAGCGTGCCGACGGCGGTCAGGCGCCTGGCGCCCTACATCGACATCGTCCAGATCAAGGACGAGGTCGGCCTCCCCACCATCGCCAACACCAACCACATCTGGTTCGGCGGCGGGCTGGTGGACTTCGGGGAGACCCTGGAGGCCTTGGCCGAGATCTCCTTCGACGGATACGTGAGCGTGGAGTGGGAGGGCTGGCAGGTGGGCGGCGACATCGGTGTCGGCGAACCGGCCGGGGTGGGCCTGGCGGACTTCGACCGCGTCGCCGAGGAGTCCCTGGACTTCCTGCGCGAGTACGGCTTCACCACCCAGCGCGAACGCGGCCGGGGTTAGGCCGTGGCCGAGGCAACCCTGGGCATCGACCTGGGCACCACCGGCGTCAAGGTCATCGCCCTGGACACGGAGACCGGCCGGGTGGTGGCCGACGCCGCCGGGGAGTACCCGACCCTGCACCCGCAGCCCGGGGCTCACGAGCAGGAACCGCGGGCCTGGTGGGCGGCGGCCCAGGAGGCCGTCCGCACGGTCACGTCCCGCCTCGGCGCACACCGCGTCACCGCCGTCGGGCTGTCCGGGCAGATGCACTCGCTACTACTGGTCGACGACCAAGGGGCGCCGGTCGGACCCGCTATGACCTGGGCCGACCGCCGTATCGGCGCGGACACCGCACGCCTGGCCGCCGACCCGCGCTTCCGGGACCTGGCCGGGAACGGGCCGGTGGACGCCTTCACCGCCCCCAAACTGGCGTGGCTGGCCCGCACCGACCCCGGACGGCTCGCCCGAGCTGCCCGCCTGGTACTGGCCAAGGACTACCTCCGCTTCCAGCTCACCGGTGACTGGGCGACCGACACCACCGACGCCGTCGGCACCCTGCTGTACGACGTCCACGAAGGCGGGTGGAGCCCGGAACTCTGGCGGTCCGCTGGAGCAACGGCGGATCTCGCCCCTCGGGTACGCGCGCCCCACGACATCGCCGGAACCGTCACCGTCCCGGCTGCCCGCGCCACCGGACTGCCCGAGGGCACCCCGGTGGCGGCGGGGGCCGGTGACGTGTCTGCCGCCGTCCTCGGCTCCGGGGTGGCACACCGGGGCCAGGTCTCGCTCAACGTCGGCACCGCGGCGCAGGTGATGCGGCTGACGGATGGGGCCGACCCGGGCGGCGGGTTCCTGTTCGGCGCGGCCTACGGCGAGGCGCGATTCCTGGCGATGGCGTCGCTGTACGCCGCGGGCGCCAGCCTCCGCTGGGCCGAACGGGCACTGCTCGGCGAAGGTGAGGGCATCGGAGCGGCCGCCGCCGCTGCACCGGCCGGCGCTGACGGCCTGTCGTACCTTCCCTTCATGTACGGCGCGACCGTGCCCCGGAAGGACGACGCGGCCCTCGGTGCGTTCGTCGGCCAGCGCGACGTCCACGACCGGTCCGCACTGGTGCGGGCCGTGGTGGAGGGGGTGGCCTTCGGCTGCGCGGATGCCGTTCGTGCGGTCGTTGATGGCGGCGGCCGACCCGAGGAGATCAGGCTGGTCGGGGGCGTCACCCGGTCGGCGCTGTGGCGCGAGGCGTTCGCGAGCGTGGTCGACGCCCCGGTGCTCCTGGTACCCGACGGCGGCTCACCACGAGGGGCCGCGCTGCTGGGACTGCTGGCCGTGGACGACGACCCGCAGCGCATCGCAGTTCTGGCCGGGGCCCCGGAGCCGGTGAGCGGTGCCGCCGGTACCGACCGGCACCGCTACCGGGAGGCCTACACCCGCTACCGCACCGCCGCCGCACACCACCTGTCCGTCGCCGTGAATCGCGGTCTCGGCTGACACGGCCTACCTCTGCGCGTGGCGGCGATCCACCTGGGCAGCGCGCTGGAATGGTCACGCGCCACTTGGCGTGTCCTGCGCCAGGATCGCGCGGGCCATGGTCTTGGCCTGCTGGGCGGCCCGATGCCATCCCGATCGTGATCTCGTTGAACCAGAGCGTGCTGTACCTGGCGATCGCGATGTCCGGCCTCATCGGCGCCGCCGGGATCGAACTCCTCGGCAGCCGGTACGTCAGCCTCCTGGCCGCCGTGCTGGCGCTGGTCGCCCTTGCTGTGTCCTACTTCGCGCAGCGCCTGATCCGACAGGCGGACGAGAGGACTCCTGGAACGTGAACGCGTATTCCGTCGCGGAGTCGGATGGCCCCCTTTATACGCCAGTGCAGAGATCGATGAATCGTTTTACGTCACGGGTCAAGGTGGGAGAAGGAGGGCTGCTGGCACCGAGATCGGGGAGCGCCACCTCTCACCGGTGGTGCGCGCGCTGTCCATGCCGCGCACCACCCCGCTCGTCGTGACCGCACTGCCCAAGAGGCGCGTACCCTCCTCGCCCAAACCGGTGGCGGCACCGCCTCCACCGGTATGGAGACGGTGCCGCCAAGGAACGGCTCGCGAAGAAGGGCCATACGGGCAGTACGGGCGGCCTCAAGAACGGGCAAGCAGGTCGAACGCCGCTAGACGAGGGGTTCGACCTTGCTTCCCCACAAAGACACACCCGCCTCGGCCAGGACGCTGAAGGTCAGCACCCAGGATTCCGAGGTCGGGTCCCACTGGGGGGCGAAGACACCGTTGTAGGACTCGCCGTCGACGATCAGGTCGGCACGGTTCTGCCCGTCGAGCCGCCAGTCGCCCTCGACGTCACCCGTGATCCGGCCGTCGTCGTGCAGCTCAACGCTGACGGCCTCGTTGATGTCGGCCGAGATCGCCTTGCCGTGGTCGATGAACCGGTACTCGCCGACCACGTCCGCGTGGTGGACCTGCCCCGCCTCGGCCCCGGCGAACCGGTAGGGGGCGACGACCGGCCAACCCTCGGCGTTCATGTACATCTCGTGGTTCCGGACCTCGTGCACCTCACCCTGGTCCGGGAAGCGGCTGTGGAAGATCAGCTGCATGCGTCCGGTGTCGGGGTCCACGTGGGAGGTGTTGTGCCCCGGGGACACGTACCCGTGGCCGATCCCCTCGCCCGGGTCGCCCTCCTCGCGCTGGAACAGGAAGTTGCCCATCAGCTTCGTGCCGAACGGCTCGATGGTCTCATCGTCGAAGATCGGAAGGGAGGGGTCGGCCTTGACCTCCCGCATGTCGTTGCCCTCGGCGTCGAAGTAGGGCCCCTCCGGCGTTTCAGCCCGCGCGACCCGCACGTTGTAGCCGCCGTCGGCGTCCAGGCCGCCGAAGGTCGTGAACAGGTAGTAGTAGCCGGTGTCGGGGTGGTGCAGGATGTTGGGGGCCTCGATCCGGCTGTGGTTCCCGCCCATGAGGTGGGTGCCGTAGCCCTGGTCGGCCAGCGGCATGCCGGTCTCCTCGTCCATCTCCAGGATGAACAGGCCGCCGGAATAGGAGCCGTAGACCATCCACAGGGTTCCGTCGGCGTAGAAGACGTCGGGGTCGACCGCGTTCGGGTGGACGAGGGGGTCGTAGGGGGTGCCGTCCTCGCTGGGGCCCTCACCCTCACGGTGCCCGGAGCGCAGGAAGATGCCGAGGTCCTTATAGGGGCCGTCCACCTCGTCGGCCACGGCCACACCCATCGCCGAACGCGGAGACTCACCCTCGCAGGCGTTGTAGTACATGTAGTAGCGGCCGTCGGAGAGCTGGATGACATCGGGGGCCCAGAGCGTGGTGCTCTCCGCCCACTCCAGCGCCTCGGAGAGCTCTTCGGTGACGTCGTCGAAGAGCGGGTTCTCGGGGTCCACCAGCTCGGCGGTCTGCTCCCAGCCGATGAAGTCCTCGGTCTTCGCGGCGGCCAGGTGCGATCCGAAGACCCAGTACTCGTCTTCCGCGGCCACGATCGAGGGGTCGTGCACGGTGGCGTCGGTGAACTGCGGAGGATCGGGCAGTTCGTCCCAGGAGCCTCCTTGCTCCTGCGGGTCTGTAGCCCCCGATGCCAGCTCTCCCTCCTCAGGCCCGCCCCGCTCCTGCGCATGCGTGAACGCCGCGACGAGCGCCACCGTGGTCACAGCCGCCGCGGTCAGGCCCGCGGCCGTTGTTCGAAACGTCACGAATTCTTCCTTCACTGTTGCCCGCGACGCTCGGGCGACGCCGCTGTTCTTCCGGTGGCTTCCGGCCGTCGGCAGTATGTGTTAGCGCTAACATTCGCAATGACAGTTACCTACACTGCAACGTTTCACAAACGTGGTCAAGGGGGCGTCGCGCACAAAGGCAGTTCCAGGAGGGCGAATCACAGGTCAGCGCGGCCGCACTGGTCCCACCGCGGTTGCAGGGCCGGGCGACCCTGTGGTTCGCGGCCGCCTTGGCGGTCATCGGCCTGGCCGGTGTCTGGGCGTTCGTGCCCCAGCGCCTGCAGGTCCCCTCCGCGGGCGGACTGCGTGCGCGGCTGCGCCCGTTGGGCGACCGAGTTTCTCGGCGGCCGGTACGTCAGCCTCCTGGCCGCTGTACTGGCGCTGGTCGCCCTGGCTGCGTCCTACGTCGCGCAGCGCCCTTCCATTGCCCCGAGCCGTGCTTGAAGCGAAAGAATTCCCTCCGCGAAGCCATGCGGTTTCTCTCTGTAGGCATTCTCAGGAACTTTCCTGGAAAGTCGGGATTCCCGCGCTTGTCGGTGGCATGATGGTCTGCACGAATCCCGAGGCCTTCCCCGCTGGGCCAGAGGTCCCTGTGCTTGTGGGGAGGCTACCGTGCCCCTTGTGTACGTCTATGGCGCCGCTCAGCTTAGAGAAGTGGGGGCCGGGCGGATTCCTGCCGGAAATCACTACTCCGGAGATATTTTCTCTCCGGGAATTCGGCGGAAGATGCCCTTCTGCGATACCGGGAAGGCCGACCGACCATCACCGCTGCCCTATTCAGCGCGGTGGCCGCGGCCGCGCTGTCCGCCTGCTCAGCAGGATCCGGGACCGTGGAGACGCCGGAGCCACCGAACGGCGGGCCCGCCGCTGACCCCGCCTCGGAGGAGCTCGATCTCACCCCGATGCCCGAAATGGTGCTGGGCGAGTTCGAGGCCACCACCCCACCTGGTCCGAGGCCGGGGGGCGAGCCGGTGGGCTCCGCCCTGTTCAGCTCCGACGGTCCACACTGGCCACCGTCGGAACGGATCCACTCATGGGATGCCGAGGACGGCCTGGCCCGGATCTCGGAGATGACCGGGCTCGGCGAAGGGGAACGGTACGTGTCGATCAGCGCCGACGGCTCGACCCTGGCCACGTTGAACTTGGAGGGAACGGTCCGGATCTGGGACGTACCGACCGGCGGAGAACCGGCACACACGCATTCCGGCCTCACCGCAGATCCGATGTCCATGCTGGTAAGCGCTGACGGGGCCCACGTGGCCGTCACCGACCTGGCCGGGATGCTCTACCTGCTCTCGGATGGCGGGACCGAGACGGTGGAAGCCCATACCGGCTCCGCCTACCTCGCGCATTTCAGCCCGGCGGACGATCTGGTAGCCACCCACGGAGAGGACATGGAGATCCGGATGTGGGACCCGGAGACCGGTGCCGAGGAGGTGACGCTGACGGGCCACACCGGGCCCGTGCGCGACACGTCCTTCTCCGGAGACGGAACGCTTCTGGCCAGCTCGGCGGGGGACGGGACCGCGCGGTGGTGGGACCTCGACGAGCCGGGCGAGATCGGGATGGCCGAGTTCGAGGGCGAAGGACCGTACGCCGTGGCTGCCTCCTCCGACGACAGGCTGGTCGGTGTGGTCGACGAGCCGGAGGGCAGCCCCGTGTTGGAGACCGGGAGCGGCTAGACCATCGCCGAGTTGGACAGCCTCGACGGGTTCAGCTCACTCCGGTTCTGCACTGACGACCGGACGATGGTGTCGGTCTCGATGGCGTCCGGCCGGTTGTGGGACAGCCATCTGGGCGACACTGTCGGCACCCTGATCGGCGGTGCGGACGGTGTTCCGGGTACCGACTCCGCTGACGGCCTGATGCCAGCGCTCAACCGGGACTGCACACTCTTCGTCTGGATCGACGGCGAGCCCGGTGACGGATCCGTGGTGGCCAACAGCGTCGTGCCTGCCTGAGGACCAGCAGGGGGTCACCGGCCTGCCGACGGACCTCCAGGCGGCCGCGTCGGGGCCCGCACCTGTGCACGGGCCCCGACGCGGTTTCGGGAGGGGGAAGGATCAGGAACCCCCGGTTGCCCGATCCTCCCCTTTTGCCGCATGGTGAGCTGCTTCAGATAGGACCGCACCCCTGCCCCTGAGGGTTTCCGCGGAGGCGCCCTCCCCGTCGGGCCCCTCCCCTTTGGACTCCGCCTGTCCGGGCCCTTCCCGCGTGGGCTCCTCCTGTGCGGGGTCGCCACTCGACCTCAGGTACAGAGCAGTGACGGCAGCCAGCACGAGCAGGACGACGATGCTGGTGTAGCCCACCGCGCTCATTCCGGACATGAACGCGTCCCGGGCCGCGTCCATTAGTTCACCCGCGACCGGTTCCGGCAGGTTCTCGGCGGCGGCCGTGGCGCCGGGCAGGCTGTCACGAGCCGCGTCGGCTGCCTCGGCCGGGGTCCCCGCAGGGATGTTGTCGGCGATCAGGAAACGGTAGACAGCCGCGCCCACGGCGCCCAGGATGGCCACACCCAGCGCCATGCCCATCTCGCTGCACGTCTCCGACATCGACGAGGCGGATCCGCTCTTCTCTTTGGGTGCGGAGGCGATGACCAGGTCGATCACCAGCACCATGAGCGGAGCCAGACCGGAGGTGATCAACAGGCTGCCGACGATGCCAAAGACCATCCCGGTGTCCGCCTGAGCCTGAGTGAACAGAGCGAACCCGATCGCGGCGATGACCAGGCCGATGGCGATGGTGTTGGCAGGGCGCAGCTTCGCGGCCACCAGCGGAGCGACCATCGCACCGGCGACGTTGGCGACGGCGTAGGGCACCATCCACAGTCCGGCCTGGGCGGGAGAGAGCCCCTGGACCATCTGGAGGTACTGGGCGAACAGCAGGACGAATGCACCGAGGGCGAGCGTGCCCAGCAGCAGGGCGCCGAGACCGACGGAGAACGCACGGAACCGGAACAGGCTCAGGTCCATCAGCGGGCTCTCGAGCGAACGCTGGCGTCGGACGAACATCCAGCCGAAGAACGCACCGGCCACCAGCAGGAGGATGACGTTCAGGCCCCAACCGGACTCGGCGGCGTTCTTGATCGCGTAGATGATCGGCAGGAGCGCGGCCAGCGACAGCGCCACGCTGAACAGGTCCAGGCGTCCGGCCTTCGGGTCACGGTACTCGGGCAGCAGAAGCGGAGCGGCGATCAGCAGCAGGATCATCACGGGAACACCCATGAGGAAGACGGAGCCCCACCAGAACCACTGGAGCATGACACCGCCGACCGCGGGTCCGAGCGCGCCACCAGCGGAGAAGCAGCTCAGCCAGACGGCGATCGCGACACCACGCTGCTTGGGGTCGTGGAACATGTTGGTGATCAGCGACAGCGTGGACGGCATCAGCGTCGCACCAGCGATGCCCAGCAGGGCGCGGGCGACGATCAGCATTTCGGCGCTGGTCGAGTAGGCCGCGATCAGGGAGGCCACACCGAAGGAGGCGGCACCGATCATCAACAGTTTGCGTCGACCGATCCGGTCACCGAGCGTACCCATGGTGATCAGGAAACCGGCGATCATGAAGCCGTAGATGTCGAGGATCCACAGCTGCTGGACGCCGCTGGGAGCAAGGTCGGCGGCAAGGTGCGGTAGAGCCAGGTGCAGCACGGTGAAGTCGAGTGCGAGCAGGATGGTCGGCAGGGCCAGGACGGCCAGACCTATCCATTCGCGTGGGCCGGCCTTCCGGCCGCGTGCGGCGTTCGTGTCGTTGGTCATGGGAGGTCTTCCTCTCGTGGGGGCGGGCTCGGGCGTTCAGCTGTCATAGGGGTCCCGGGCGCGCCGCAGGCTGAGTGCACGGGCCCACCAGGTGAGCCGGTCGAGCATGGTCCGGGCAGCCGGTTCGTGGACCTGCGGATCGATGGGGTGCCCTTCTCCGCCGAAGTGCTCCCGGTGGTCGATCAGGCTGACGGTGTCGCGGATGGTCACGGCTTCGAGAGCGGCGAAGACCGGGCGGAGCTGTTCCACAGCCCTCCTGCCGCCGCTGTCCCCTCCGTAGGAGACGAAAGCGATCGGTTTGGCCCGCCACTCGTGCGAGAACCAGTCGATGGCGGTCTTCAGCGCTCCGGGAAAACTGTGGTTGTACTCCGGGGTCACCACGGTGAAAGCGTCCGCGCGGTCCAGCCACGGTCCGAGTTCACAGACGGCCGGCGGTAGGTGGTCACCATCGTCGGTCAGTACCTCGGGCAGACACGCCTGCGCCAGGTCGATCACGTCGACTTCCAGGTCCTCCCGCTGACGTGCGAGGGCGGTGAACCACTCGGCGGCGACGGGGGCGAAGCGTCCCCTGCAGATGCTGCCGATGATCACCACCACACGAAGTGGCTTCTCGGTCCCGGGCATCACTCCTGCCTTTCCGGTCGGCTCCTGTGTCGGTGTGTTGAACACGTTGGCGGGAGGGCGTTCCGGAAAGGCTCCGGTCGGGTTCCGAAGCGGTGGAACCGGAACGGTGTTGAGGGCCTTCACGTGCCTGGAATAGGCTGGCGCCATGCGCTTCGGGATGCTCGGCCCGCTCGAGGTGTGGGGCACCGACGGCTCTCCAGTCCGGGTCCCCGAACTCAAGGTGCGGGCTCTTCTGACGGCCTTACTGGTACGCGAGGGGCGCCCGGCCACCCCTGACGCCCTCATCGACGACTTGTGGGGCGAGAGGCTGCCCGCCAACCCCGCACGCGTTCTGCGCGCGAAGCTTTCCCAACTGCGCGGCGTACTGGAGCAGGCCGAACCGGGCGGGCGTGAACGCGTGGTCCACTCCACCGCTGGTTACCGGCTGGAGGTGGGTGCGGACGACGTCGACGCGGCGCGCTTCCGGTCGCTGGTCGAGCGCTCACACCGGGCACACGACCCCCGTGCGAAGGCCGTTTCACTGGCCGAAGCACTCGCCCTGTGGCGCGGGCCGGTCCTGGCCGACTTCGCCGACGAACCGTTCACGCGGACCGTCGCGGTCCGGCTTGAGGAGGAGCGGCTGGCCGTCTTGGAGGAACAGGCCGTCATCCGGTTGGAACTGGGCGAGCACCACCTGCTCGCAGAGGAGCTGGGTGAACTGGTCGGGCGCCATCCGTTGCGGGAACGCCTGAGCGCCGTGTACATGAGAGCCCTCTACCGGGCCGGACGCCAGGCTGAGGCGTTTGAGGCCTTCGAACGGTTGCGGAACCGCTTGGTCGAGGAACTGGGAGTGGACCCGGGCCCCGGAACCGTCGCCTTGTGGCAGCAGATCCTGCGGCAGGACCCGGAGCTCGAACCCGGCCCCGTCGCCCCCACTGCACTGCGACCTCGGACGAACGTGCCTGCGCAGGTCAGCGACATTATTGGCCGCGAATGTGAGGTCGAGCAGGTTCGCGCCCTCGTGGCGGAGGGGCGCCTGGTGACCCTGACCGGTCCGGGCGGAGTGGGCAAGACCAGGCTTGCCCTGGAACTCGCCTCAGGGGTCGAAGAGGAGTACCCGGACGGAGTATGGCTGGTGGAGCTGGGGTCTCTGCCGCCGGAATGCCGGGCGGACGATGCCCCGGACGTTCCCTGGCCGGAGGGCATGGATCCTGGGGTGGCGCGTGTCGCAGAGGCCGTGGTCGCGGTTGCCGGGGTCGGGGACCTGTCCCAAGGCTTCAGTGCCAGCCGCACGCTGCTGGTGTTGGACAACTGCGAGCACATTGTCGAGCCCGTCGCGGAACTGGCTCAAGAGCTGCTGCGAAGTGCGCCGCAGTTGCGCCTGCTGGTGACGAGCCGTGAACCACTGGGTATTTCCGGTGAACGGGTGTACGAGGTCTCCCCGTTGCGAACCCCGGGGGAGACCGGTGCGGTGGAGGGCACTGCGGACCAGCCCGGCGACTTCAGCGCCGTGCGCCTCTTCGCCGCCCGTGCCGCCGCTACCGCCCCCCGCTTCACCCTGGACGACCAGACCTTCCCGTACGTTGCGTCGATCTGCCAACGGTTGGACGGCCTGCCACTGGCCCTGGAGCTTGCAGCCAACCGGGTACGCGCCCTAGGCGTGCGCGAACTCGCCGCACGTCTTGACGACCGGTTCGGTCTGCTGGCGGTTAGCAACCGCGGGGCACCGCGGCGACAGCAGACCCTGCGCGCCATGATCGAGTGGAGTTGGGACCTGCTCACCGGGCCGGAGCGGATGGTGCTGCGCCGTCTGGTGGCGCACGCCGAAGGCTGCACGCTCGAGGGCGCGGAGGTGGTAGCCGGCGGGGAGGGCATGGCCCCCGGAGCCGTCCTCGACCACTTGGTCCGGCTCGTCGAACGCTCCCTCGTCGTAGTCGTCGACGACAACGAGGAGGTCCGCTACCGCCTTCTGGAGACCATCGGGACCTACGCGGCCGAGCGCCTGGAGGAATCGGGGGAGGTCGGGGCCGTACACGAACGGCACATGCACCACTACCTCGAACTGGCCGAGAGAGCCGATCCCCTGCTGCGCGGCCGGGACCAGCGCCGCTGGCTGCGGCGGCTGGACTCGGAGAACGCCAACATGCGGGCCGCCGCCGACACCGCAGTAGGGTTCGGTGACGCCGACACCTCGCTACGTCTGGCCCTCGCCCTGGTCTGGCACCGCTACCTGCGCGGCAGGCTGGAGGAGGCTTACCGGTCACTCATCCGAGCCCTGGCCCTGCCGGGCGGCACCGCGACCCTGCGCGCCAGGGCCGCGGCCTGGCGCGCAGGTCTGGCCTTGAAGGTTGAGGAACCTGAGGACCCGGTCGCGGTGGTGAAGCAGGCACTGGACGGCTTCGACGGTGTCGACGGCCGTGTGGACGAGCGGGAGCGCGCCCTGGCAGAGTGGTTCCTGAGCACCATTCTGCTGGACTTCGGTGAACTGGCCGTCAGCGAGGATCTGGTCGGCCGGGCGCTGACCGTATTCCGGGCCCAGGGTGACCGCTGGGGCATCGCCGCCGCATTGAGTCTGCGCGCTTGGCTTGCTCAGGCCCAGGGCAGGTTGACCCAGTTCGAGGCCGACGGCATGCGCGCCCTGGAACTGTTCCGTGAGATCGGTGACCGATGGGGCCAGTTGCAGGCCATGCCCGTGCTGGGCAGCCGTGCCGAGATCGCCGGTGATTACACCGAAGCGGCCCGGATGCACCGTGAAGGACTGCGCATTGCCGAGGAGCTCGGCCTGTGGTCCGAAGTCTCCTACCGGCTCAGCGAACTGGGCCGCAATGCCCTGTTGCGCGGCGACTACCAGCAGGCCGAGGACTTCCACGAACGCGGGCGCAGGCTCGCGGCCGAGCAGGGCGACCTGTTCGGTCAACGGCATGCCGAGTTCGGCCTGGGGCTGGGGGCTCGCCGCGAGGGACGGCTGGACGTGGCCGAGACCCACTTCGTGGGATGGCTGGAACGCCTGAGGGGACTCCAGGCGCCCGCCGCTGAGGCCCTGGTTCTGGCGGAACTGGGTTTCGTGGCCGAACTGCGGGGCGACGCCGAACAGGCGTTGCGCAACCACACCGGGGGACTGGCGGTCGCGCGCACCACGGGCAGCCCGCGCAAGATCGCCCTAGCCCTGGAAGGGCTGGCGGGTGCGTGGATGCTGGCGGGTGAGTCCGCACACGCAGCCTACTTGTTGGGCGTTGCGGTGGCGGCACGCGCCTCGGTGGAGGCACCGCTGCCGGACGCCGAACGCGGCGACGTCGAACGCGCGACCGGCGCCGCGCGTGCGGCACTGGGGCAGGCGGGTTTCACGGCCGAGTTCGAGCGCGGGCTGGAGGCGGACCTGGATGAGGTGGTGCGCTGGGAGGTGGAGAGGACCGCGGGTTGAGGCCGGTCCGCTCGCCCCGCACACGCGGGGGCGTTCCGCCGTTCGGGCGAGGGCTGTTAGCGTCCGTCCCCGTGGACGACAACGTGTATGTGGGCAATGCGGGCAAGGACGCGGTGCTGGACCGGGGGTGGCTCCTCGGGCACTTCAAGGACGCCGACGACCCCCGGCACAGTGAAGCCGTGGAGATCAAGTGGGGAGTGCACCAGCGCGGCGACGAGCGGGCGCAGTGGGTGAGCGGGGAGCGGCGCACCGCCCTCCTGGTGCTCATCAGCGGCCGCTTCCGGGTCGAGATCCCCGGCCGTTCCGTCCTCCTGGAACAGCAGGGCGACTACGTCGTGTGGGGGCGCGGCGTGGACCACTCCTGGGTCGCGGAAGAGGACTCGGTGGTGCTGACGGTCCGGTGGCCCTCCGTTCCCGGCTACGCGGTAACCGCGACGGAGCAGTGAGCCCGGCGGGCACGTGACGCACGCGCACTGAAAGCGGGTTCAGGCCCGGTCCAGCTTCGACAGCAGCCGGACGATGTTCAAGTGGGTCATGAAGCTCCGGTTCATCTCGCGGTTGGAGTGGAAGTTGAGCACCACGTGGGCGTCCTGCTCCGGGTAGTGGAACATCTGGGTGGCGAAGAAGCCGAGCCCTCCGACCGGCTGGGGCAGCCCTCGCATCAGCGGGGGTGCGAACTCGCCGAAGCGCAGGGTCATGTAACCCGCCCCGTAACGGATGCCGCGGCGGAAACGGCGCCTGGGCCGGGTGAGGTGTTCGAGGCCGCCCTTGGAGATGAGCTGTCCGCCGTGCAGGGCACGCTGGAAGCGCACGAGGTCCCCGGGGACGGTGACGATGTTCCCGCCCCCGTAGGCCAGGCTCAGGCTGCGGGCGCGGCTGAACTCGGCGCCGTTGATCCAGAACGGCGCGATGTCGAGTCCGGTGAGGTCGTCGGGGGCTTCTCCGGGGTCGTAGGGCATGGAACTGCGCGTCATGCCGCTGGGTTCGAGGACGCGCTCGCGCAGGAGGGCGGCGAAGCGGTCGCCGAGGGCCTCCTCGGCGATCCGGCCCAGGAGGAGGTAGCCGGTGTCCGTGTAGTGGAAGAGCTCGCCTGGGCGCCCGACGGCGCGCAGCCGACGGGCCTCGTCGAGGAGCGCCGAGGGCAGCCACAGGCGGTCGCGGTTGGTGGCGAGCGTCCTGATCGAGCAAGCGGTCTCACCGCCGTGGGGCGGTTCGAAGAAGTCGGGCAGGCCGCTGGTGTGCGTCAGCAGGTGTTCGACGGTCACGTCGGTGGTGGTGTCCACCCCGGGAACCGCGGGCAGGCCGGTGAGGTCGGCCGCGGGCAGTAGCTCGCCGATCGGGGTGGTGAAGTCGAAGCGGTCCTCCTCGACGAGCATGGTGACGAGCGCGGCCGTCATGGACTTGCCGATGCTGGCGGCGTGGTAGGGCTTCTCCTGGTCGCCGAAGGTGAATTCGAATTCGGGCGCCTGGACGAGGACTTGGGGCGCGGGCATGTCGCCGCGGCGGCGTACGGCCCGTTCGAGCCCCTTCCGGACGCGGTCGGCATCGCTTGCGGCGGCCGGGGTGGGCGTGTGGTTCGCGGGCTTCATCGGGTCCTCCGATGGCTGGGGAGCGGAACACGATCTCCCTAATATGTCTAATAGACATGTCTATGAGAGTCAAGGCTTTACACTCGGCCCATGGCCCACGTGATTCTCGGACTGCTCCTCATCTCCAAGCAGAGCCTCTACGACCTCATCAAGGCTTTCGAGGCCGGAGTCTCGCTCTTCTACAGCGCCAGCTCCGGCAGCATCAAGCGCGCGCTGGACACCCTGCAGAAGCAGGGGTTCATCGAGGTCGCCAGCGTCGACGCGGGGGCCAGGGGGCGGAAGGTGTACCGGGTCACCGAGGCGGGGCGCGAGGAGTTCCGCGCGTGGATGACGGGGGAGATGACCGGACCGGACACCGAGGTCTCAGCGCTGTCCCGGCTCCACTTCCTCGGCTTGCTGGAGCCGGACGAGCGGGCCCCGGTGCTGCGCCGCATCACGGAGCGCATCGAGGGGGAGCTGGCCCAGCTCACCGATCTCAGCGCACGCCTCGAAGGCCAGGACATCCCCGAGGGGTACCGGGACGTGGCCCTGCACCAGTTCGCCACGCTCGACTACGGCATCGCCTCCCAGCGCTTCGCCCTCGACTGGTTCCGCGAGCACCTCGAGCGCCAGGAAGCGGAGGACCGCCGGGCCCCGGACGGTCACGAGTCCCAGAACCGCCAGGACCCACCGGGCCGGTGACCCCGCACGACCCCCGGCAGAATGGCGGCATGGCAGCACACGCACGCGAGACCCGCGCCGCCCAGTCGACCTCCGACGATCGCCCGGGGGAAGAGCGAGGCCGCTGGGACCTCCTGTCCGGCCGACCTCCGCCCATACCGGGCCCCGCCCTCCTGCGACAGGCGTGGGTGGACGTCGCGTTCGTGCACTGGGCCGTGGACCCCGCCGCCGTGGCTCCGCTGCTGCCCGAAGGCACCCGGCCGGACACGTTCGACGGGGTGACCTACGCGGGCCTGGTCGCCTTCCAGGTGCCGAGCACCCTCGTCCTGGGCACCGTGCCCACCGGTGCGTTCGGCGAGGTGAACGTGCGCCTGTACTCGGTCGACGAACACGGGCGGCGCGGCGTGGTCTTCCGGACGATGGACACCGACTCCGCGCACGTGGTCGCGGCGGCCCGAGCGGCGTCCGGGCTGCCGTACGTGTGGTCCGACGTGTCCCTGTGCGAAGGCCCCCGAGGTGTCCGCGCGGGGGCGGTGCGGCGCCGCTTCCCCGGGGCCGCCGCGGGGTCCTGGGCGGTGCGGGTCGGGGAGCCCTTGGCCCGGCCCAGCGCGTTCGAGCACTTCCTCACCGCGCGCTGGGGCCTGCACACCCGGCACCTCGGCCGCACGTGGTGGATCCGCGTCAGCCACCGGCCCTGGCCGCTGCACGCCGCGAGCCTGGTGCGCTACGACGGGGACCTGCTCGCCGCTGCCGGGGTGCGGCCGCTCACGGAGAGCCCCGTCTCGGTCCTCTGGGCCTCCGGGGTCTCCTGCCCCATCACCCCCAGCCTCGTGTGACGCGCGGGTCCGAGCCGCGTAGCCCGGCTCAGTACGTGATGGCGCCGGTGGACGCGGAGCGCACCAGCTTCGCGTACTTGCCGAGCACACCCTCCGGGAACCGGTTGGGCAGGGGCTGCCAGCCCTCCCGGCGCGCTTCCAGCTCCTCCTCGTCCACGTGGAGGGTGATGGCGCGCTCGGCGATGTCGACGCTGATGCCGTCCCCCTCGCGGATGAACGCGATGGGCCCTCCCTGCACCGCCTCCGGGGCGATGTGGCCGACACACAGCCCGGTCGTACCGCCGGAGAAGCGCCCGTCGGTCAGGAGCAGGACGTCGCTGCCCAGGCCCGCGCCCTTGATCGCGGCGGTGATGGCCAGCATCTCCCGCATGCCGGGGCCGCCCTTGGGGCCCTCGTAGCGGATCACCACGACGTCCCCCTTCTGGATCTCACCGCTGCTGAGGGCGTCCATCGCCGCCTGCTCGCGCTCGAACACGCGCGCGGGGCCCGAGAAGACCGCGGTGTCGAACCCGGCGGTCTTGACGACCGCGCCCTCCGGTGCGAGCGATCCGCGCAGGACGGTGATGCCGCCGGTGGGGTGGAGGGGGTCGTCGAGCCGGTGCAGGACGGTCCCGTCGATCGGGTCCGGCTCGAGCTCCCGGAGGTTCTCGGCCACCGTCCGGCCCGTGACGGTGAGGGCGTCACCGTGCAGGAGCCCTTCGTCGAGCAGCAGCTTCATCAGGACGGGGATGCCGCCGACCCGGTCGACGTCGTTCATGACGTACTTGCCGAACGGCTTGAGGTCGCCGATGTGGGGGACGCGGTCGCAGATGCGGTTGAAGTCGTCGAGCTCGAGGCCGACCTTGGCCTCGTGGGCGATCGCGAGGAGGTGCAGCACGGCGTTGGTGGAGCCGCCGAGCGCCATGACGACGGTGATGGCGTTCTCGAACGCCTCCCTGGTCATGATGTCGCGCGCGGAGATCCCCTGTTCGAGCATGGCGACCACGGCCTCGCCGGACAGGTGCGCGAAGTGGTCTCGGCGCCGGTCCGCGGACGGGGGAGAGGTCGAACCGGGCAGGCTCATCCCCATCGCCTCGGCGATCGCCGCCATGGTGTTCGCGGTGAACATACCGCCGCAGGCACCCTCACCGGGACAGATGGCGCGTTCGATCCGGTCGAGGTCACCGGTGCTCATCCGCCCGGCCTTACAGGCCCCGACCCCTTCGAAGGCGTCGATGAGCGTCACGTCCTTCTCGGTGCCGTCCGAGAGCTTCACCCACCCGGGCGCGATGGTGCCCGCGTACATGAACACGGACGCCAGGTCCAGGCGCGCGGCTGCCATGAGCATGCCGGGCAGGGACTTGTCGCAGCCCGCCAGCAGAACCGACCCGTCCAGCCGCTCCGCCTGCATGACCGTCTCGACGGAGTCGGCGATCACCTCGCGCGAGACCAGGGAGAAGTGCATGCCCTCGTGGCCCATGGAGATGCCGTCGGACACGGAGATCGTGCCGAACTCCAAGGGGTAGCCGCGACCGGCGTGCACACCGCCCTTGGCGGCGCGCGCGAGCCGGTCCAACGAGAGGTTGCAGGGGGTGATCTCGTTCCACGAGCTGGCGATACCGATGATCGGCTTGCCCCAGTCACTGTCGCCCATCCCGACGGCGCGGAGCATGCCTCGGCTGGGTGCGGCCTCGATGCCGTCGGTGACGGTACGGCTGCGCGCTTTCGGATCAATGCTCATGTGGGTGCCTCGCAAGGAGTCGTCGGCGGAATGCTTCATGGCTGTCCCCAGTGTCTACCGTGCCTTACCGGTATGGGGGACGGCCAACCCTCGCCGTTGACTTGGAGCGCGCTCCAAGGCCTAGCGTTCCAGGTATGAATCCACACACCACTTCCCCTTACGAGGTCACGGCCCGAATCCGCTGCTCCGCCGAAGCGGACGCCGGCGAGGCGCGCCTGGCCCTCGGCGCCCTGGCTCGGCACACCCGGTCCGAACCGGGCTGTCTCGCGTTCTCGGTTCACGAGGAGGCCGACGCCCCCGGATCGTTCGTATTGTGGGAGGTCTTCACGGACGAGGCGGCGTTCAAGAAGCACTTCGACTACGAGCACACCCGCTCGTACACGGGGCTCAGACTCACCGATTTGGTCGAGCACTGGGTGACTCTGCCCGTCGGCGCCGAGCCCACCTGATCCCGGCCCGCCCGGTTCTAGTCGGCCTGCCTGGTTCAACCGGCTTCCCGCCGCTTGTCGTGGGCATCGATCAGCCTCTCGTAGGCCGCAACCTTGGCCTCCAGGGCCTGCTCGTGGCGGCTCAGCAGCGCGATCTGCTCCCTGAGGTACTCATGGTGCTCGGCCAGCATGTCCATCCGTGACCGCAGGGTGCCGTCTCCCTGTTCGCGAAGATCGGAGTAGCGGCGCATCCGCGCGATGGGCATACCGGTCTCCCGCAGGCGCAGCAGGAAACGTATCCACTCGACGTCCTCGGGCTGGTAGCGGCGGTGGTTCTCGGCGGAGCGCGCGACCGGCCGGAGGAGTCCGATCCGCTCGTAGTACCGGAGCGTGTGGCCCGAGACCCCGGTCCGCTCGGCCATCTGTGCGACCGTAAGCCCTGGGGAACCGTTTTCGTCAGTCACGCCCAGCAACCTACAACCCGGCCCGAGCCGCGTGCCCGCGGCAGTCAGGAACGGAATCCCAGGCGAAGGGTTGAGGCCCTTGGTCCGCGAGAAGACCGTCGGGCCCCGTCACGCATCCCTCACCCCACCTTGGCGGCACGGCGCAGCAGAAGGATCCCCATGGCGATGAGCCACACCGCGAGCAGCAGCGCCGGTGCCACGTGCCCGGCGAGATGCGGTATCACGTCGAAGCCGACGAAGTAGGTCGCCGCCGAGACCGTGACAACGAGCCCCAGGGCGGCTCCGATCCAGCCTTACCAACGCGGGTAGGTTCCACTGAGCACGATGGCCAGTCCCAGAAGTGTGAAGGCTACCCCGGTCATCCAGAACACGGCGGTCAAGACGACGCCCTCCAGCGCCGCGTGAGTCGCCTCCCCGACGACGGACATATCGTCCTGGACCGTGCCCTCAGTCTGTGCCCAGGCATCGGCCGTCACTTTCAGCGTGTAACCGTCCAGGGCCGTCTCCACCGCGAAGAGCGTCCCGACCGCCAAGCACCGCACCAACGGCGATACGCCCGACCACCGTGCTGCACCCCCTCGTAGGGACGCGACAAGGGCGTAGAAGGCCACCGGCCACAACCCCACCGAGACCATGACCAGCAGATGGAGCGCCTGCCACTCGAGGCGCCTTGGTCGCTTTCATGCGCAACGCGGTGAGCGGGCGACTCACCCTTCTGGTTCCGACACTGGAGCCGAATATTTGCGAGGAGTACCGGAACAAGGGCGAGGTCGGGGCGCGCCGAAAGGAGGTCTTCGAGCGAGTCGAGACGCTCGTCCGGGACGCCCAACGGGAAGGCTGGCTCCGCGAAGACATCGGGGCCGGGGACATCGGTATCTGGCTGGTCAAGGTGTGCCGACCGGTGCTTATGTTGTCCGCTGAGGTAAACGAGACTGCCGCGCGCAGGCAACTCGAAGTGCTCATCGACGGGCTGCGGGCCACACCCCCCGACCACGGCGGGTCCGGGCTGTCCGGAGAGCCGCTCAATGGCGAATGGTCCACGTCCCCAGGGAAGACTCCCCGGCGCTCCGCGCAGAACACCTCCGCGCCCGCCTGCCCTCCCCGGGCCCGACCGGAAGCTCTACTTGATCCCGGAGCGCATGAAACTCTGCACGAACTGTCGCTGCACGGCGATGAAGAAGACCAGCAGGGGGATCACGATGATGAAGGTCCCCGCGGTCAGCGACGCGAAATCGATGCCGGACTCCGGGGCCAGGAAACGCACGATGCCGACGGTCACCGGCCGAGCCTCAGCGGTACGCGTCGCGATGAGCGGCCACAGGAAGTTGTTCCAGTGGAAGGACACCGAGATCATCGCGTAGGCGACCACGGTCGATTTGCACAGCGGTAGGTAGACCCGCCACAGCACCTTCAGCCGCCCCAACCCCTCCATTTCCGCGGCCTCGACGAGCTCTTTGGGCACGGCCTTGAAGGACTGCCGGAGCAGGAAGATCGCGAAGGCGCTGGCCGCGTAGGGAATCCCGACGCCCGTCAGCGTGTCGTCCAGCCCCAGGCGGGCGATCATCTGGAAGTTCTCGGCCAGCATGATCTCCGGGAAGATCACCAGCTGGGCCAGCACCACAGTGAACAGGGCGTGGTGGCCGGGGAACTCGAACCGGGCGAAGACGTAGGCCGCCAGCACACCGAGCACGATCTGGGCTGTGGTCAGGCCCACGACGAGCAGGAATGAGTTGCGGTAGTACAGGTCGAAAGGCGCGGCCGCCCACACCCGGGTGACGTTGTCCAGGGTCCAGCCGCTGAACGGGGACAGGTCCGTGGCCGACTCGCGGAACGCCAACACCATCACCAGCAGCAGCGGGAAGACCCACAGAAGTGCCGCACCCCAGCCCAGGGCGACCAGCAGCCGGTCGGCCCATGCGGCCCGCGGTCGGCCGGTGAGCCCGCGAGCTCCGCCGGTGTGCTCCTCGGTCCGCTGGTCGGGCGCGGCCTGGTTCGGGCCGCCCGACCCGTCGAGTTCCTGAGTCATCGTCAACACCTCTCAGCGGTAGTGGATCCGCTTGTCCAGCAACCGGATCTGCATCACCGCGACCAACAGCAGAACGAGCACGAGTACGACGGTGATCGCGGCCGAGTACTCGGGGCGGAACTGGCTGAAGGCGGTCTGCCAGACGTAGTAGAGCAACAGGTTGGTGGAATCGTGCGGGCCGCCCTGGGTCATCACGAACACCAGGTCCACCTGCTTGAAGGAGTTGGCCGTGGCCACCACCCCGACGAACAGGGTGGTGGGCATCAGCAGCGGCCAGGTGACTCTCCGGAAGAAGGTCCAGGGCCGGGTTCCCTCCACCCGGGCGGCTTCGCGGAGCTGCGGATCCTGGGAGAGCAGGGCGGCCAGGTAGAAGATGACGAACAGCCCCGCCTGCTGCCAGACGGCCACCACCATCATCGCCGGGAGCGCCGTCGCACCGGATCCCAGCCAGTTCAGCTCGGGCAGGCCCAGGGCCGAGGCGATGCTGTTCAGCACGCCGAAGTTGGGCTGGTAGAAGTACAGCCAGATCGTTCCGGCAGCCACGACGGGCAGGACCGCCGGGGCGAGGAACGCCACGCGCGCGAAGACCTTGCCCCGGACGAGCTTCGCGCCCGCCAGCGCCAGGGCGAGGGAGACGGCGATCGTAGCCGGCACGGTGACCAGGGTGTAGACGATGTTGTTGGTCAGCACCTGGTGGAAGACGCCGTCGCCGACCATCCGCTCGTAGTTCTCCACCGTGAACTCGCCGCCGCGGGTCTGGAAGCTGTTGACGGCGGACAGGACGAAGGGCAGCACGGTGAAGCCGACGAGGATCACGAAGGCAGGGGTGAGGGCGGCGTAGGAGAAGAGGGCGTCCGCCCGGCGCCGCCGGTCCCCGGTACGCCGGCGCGGGGCCGGCGTACCGGGGATCTTCTGGGGGGTGGGGGCCCGCTGCTCCTGCGCGGTGTCCCCGCTCTGCTTGTCAACGGTCATGGGCGTCTCGGCCTCGGGTCTCAGCGGTGCTCCTGCAGAAGGTCGTCGGCCTGCTCCTGGGCTTCCTCGAGCGTGGATTCGACGTCGGCGCCGCCCATGACCTCCTCGATGGAGTTCCCCATGACGTCGAAGGCCTCTTGGCGGTTGTAGACGCCGAACTCGGGCTCGGCGTCGTCCAGCTGCTCGACGGCGACCATCGCCTCGGGGAAGTCCTCCACGTAGCTGGCCAGCGGCTCGGTCTCCCAGGCCTCCTCAAGAGGGGCCACGTAACCGGATTCGACCGTCCAGTCGGCCTGGATCTCCGGCGAGGAGAGGAAGCGGGTCAACTCGACGGCGGCCTCCTGCTCCTCGTCCGAAACACCGTTCATCACGTAGAGGTTGCCGCCTCCGGTGGGCGATCCCGGCTGCTCCTGTGCGGGCAGCGGCGCCACCCCGAAGTCGAAGTCGGCGTTCTCCCGGATATTGGTCAGCTGGCCGGTGGTGGTCCAGATGATGCCGGTCCCGCCGCCGGCGAAGTCGTCGGGGAGTGTGCCCCAGTCGACGGTGCCAGAGGGCTCCAGCCCTTCCTCCTGGAGGTCCTGCCAGTTCTCCAGAGCGGTGACGGTGGCCGGGTCGTCGTAGCTGACGTCGGTGCCGCTGTCCGGATCCCACAGCATGGTGCCGTTCTGGATCACCATGGCTTCCAGCATCCAGACGCCCCAGGTGGTGGAGGGGATCTGCACGCCCCACTGGGCGCCTGCCCCGTCCATCACCTGCTCGCCGGACTCGACCATGTCGTCCCAGGACTCCGGAGGGGCCTCCGGATCGAGCCCGGCCTCCTCGAAGAGCTCCTTGTTCCAGTACATGACCACGGTGGAGCGCTGGAAGGGGATGGAGGCTACGGTGCCGTCGTCGAGTGTGGAGTCCGTCATGAAGCCTTCTTCGAAGCTTCCGAGCCACTCCTCGTCGTCGACGATCTCCCCGATCGGCGTCATCAGTTCCAGGTCGTCCAGAGTGACTAGGTTGTTGGCGCCCAGTACGGTCAGCGCGGGCGGGTTCCCGGCCTGGGTGGCCGACTGCACCGAAGCCAGGGTCTGCTCGTAGTCGCCGGAGTAGACGGGGGTGACCTCGACGCCGGTGTTCTCGTCTTCGAACTGTTCGATGTAGCCGTCGATCACGCTCTCCAACGGGCCCCCGACGGCGATCGGATAGTAGAAGTCGATCTCGACGGCGCCGCTGTCGCCGTCGCCGCCGCAGGAGGCCAACAGCAGCCCGAGAGCCGTCGCACCCGCGGCAGCGGACATGGAACGGCGAGCGGTCCCAGCAGGGGTAGCGGTTCTCTTCGGCATAGGGGTTCCCTCACTTGCTTCTTGCGGTTCGCTGCCTGCTGCGGTGCGGTGTGTCAGGCGGAGCGCAGCGCCCCGGCGCGCGGGGTTCCGTCCAGTCGGCGCCCGGTGTCCGCGGCGTACCAGTGGATGGCGGGTGCGGTGGTGGTGACCACGACGGTGTCGTCCGCGGCCACCTGCTGGTCCGGTTCGATACGCGCGACGATGCGCTGGTCGGCCGCGCTGTGCAGTGTTGCGGTGATGAGCCGGTCCGCTCCCAGCAGCTCGTTGACCAGGACTGTCGCCTTTCCCAGTCGGACACTGTCAGGGGAGACGGTTGCGGCTCCGTGGCCGGGGGAGAGGGGTTCGGCCTCGTGGTGCAGTTTGAGCCGCTCCGGTCGCACACCGAGCGACCCGCCTTCGTCCTGAAGCCGCGCGGGACCGAGCGCGGCGAGTTCGCTGTGCGCGGGGACGTCCAGGATGTTCATGGGCGGCGAGCCGATGAACTGCCCCACGACGGTGGTGGCGGGTGCGCGGTAGAGCTCCCCCGGTGAGGCCAACTGCTCGATACTGCCGTCCGACAGCATCATGACGCGGTCGGCCATCGTCATCGCCTCCACTTGGTCGTGGGTGACGTAGATGATGGTCAGGTCCAGCTGGCGCTGGATGCGTTTGATCTCGGTGCGCATCTCCGCGCGGAGCTTGGCGTCCAGGTTGGAGAGCGGCTCGTCCATCAGGATGAGCCGCTGGCCGCTGACGAGGGCACGGCCGAGGGCGACGCGCTGCCGCTGCCCGCCGGAGAGTTCGGCAGGCCTCCGGCTCAGTAGCTCTTCCAGCCCGAGGAGTTGGGCGGTCTCCGCCAATCGGTCGTTCTGCACCTGCTTGGATTCCCGGCGGGACTTCAGTCCGAAGAGGATGTTCTCCTTGGCCGTGAGGTGCGGGAAGAGCGCATAGTTCTGGAACACCATGGCCAGTTCCCGTTTTTCGGGCGGCAGATCGGTGACGTCGCGGCCCGCGATCCGGACGGTGCCGGAAGAAACCGGCTCGAGTCCGGAGACCAGCCGCAACAGCGTCGATTTGCCGCAGCCCGAAGCGCCCAGGATGGCAAGGAACTCGCCGGACTCGACGCCGACATCGATACCTTTCAGGACTTCGACATCGGATCCCTTGGCCGGGAATGTCTTTCTCACGTCGTGCATCTCGATCGTGGGCATGCGGCTCCTGAAAACGCTCGTCATGATGGCCGACGCGGCCGACGAGTACCCGGGGAGTCTTCCAGCGGGAGGGAAACTTCGGGTGAAGCACGGCTGGATGGGATTTTAAGCTTAGCTGGCCCGGAGTGATCTCCCGTGGCTGTCAGCTTCCTGCGTTCTACCATGGCGGACCAGTAGATTATTGGCGGCCATTACAGCATTCGGTGATCAGAATTTAGATTCCGTTTTCCGAGTGGAATACTGTGGGGGTTCCATAGATGCCAGGATTCGCTTGGCATGCCGTGATCCTAGCTTCTCTACAGTTCACCAAGAAGTCATCACGGGAAATTGGTTCTGATGTGCCCACTTTTTCTGGTGCGCTGGTGGCCGACTGGTGTGGCCGATGTCAGCGGTGGTCAGCACGTGCCCCATCCCGGGGTGAGAGGCCGTAGCCGCCCCGCCCGGCAGGCGTGGGCGGGTCATGGCGGAGGGAGCGGCTATGAGGGCGTTCGACGAAGGTAGCCGAGCAGATCGCGGGCGGCGGCGTCGCGATGCCCGCAGCGATTCGGGTTCAGTCGCGCAAGGGGGAACCGGCGACGGTGAACTGCTCGCCGCCCATGCGGCCGGTCAGCAGTGGTCGAGCCTCGTCGATCGCGGCGCGCACACTGTCCAGATGCAAGGACGTGCGGTGCGCTTCCTCGGATTCCCACAGCTCAGCGACGAACACCGTGTCAGGGTGCTCGCCGCTGACCCCCACCTCGTAGAGCAGGCAGCCGGCCTCGCCGAGCTCGGGGTTGCGGCGGGTCAGAATCGCCACGACCTCGTCCCGCTTGCCCGGCTGGGCTTCCAGGGTCCCGACGTACGCGAAAGTCATAGCCGCACATTACCGATGTCCAGCCCCGCCTATCCCGAACGACACGAACGCCCCGGGCAGCCCCGCATCGACCCCTGCGCCTGAGGGAACGCACTGAGGGGGTCCGGCGCGAGTCGGCGCTGTTGACGTGGCCTGAAGAGGCCTGAAAGGGGCAGAAGAGGTCCGAAGAGGCGTCTCACATCCGAGCGCTCCGCGACGTCTGCCAGGTGATGAAGACGAAGATCCCTTTCGAGCGGGCCGTGGCCGAACACGGCGCCACCGTGCTGCGCGTGTGCGGCGCGGTGCTGGGGCCGGGCGCGGACGCCGAGGACGCGTGGTCGGAGACCTTCCTGTCGGCCTTGCAGGCGTGGCCGGATCTGCCGGAGGACACCAACACCGAGGCGTGGCTGGTGCGCGTCGCCCAGCGCAAGGCGGTCGACATCACGAGGAGACGGGCGCGGCAGGCCGCCCCGACCGGCGAGGTGCCCGAGCGTCCTTCGGACCTGGGCGACCCCCAGGGCCGCGACCTGGACGCGTGGGCCGCCGTGGCCCGGCTCCCCGAACGGCAACGGCTCGCGGTGGCCTACCACTACCTCGGCGGACTGCCCCACGCCGAGACCGCAGGGCTGATCGGCGGTACGCCCGACGCGGCCAGGCGCGCGGCCGCCGACGGGATCAGGACCTTGCGCAAGCAACTCGCGGCGAGCGATCCACAGACGAGTGACACACGGACGAGCGACACACAGAGAGGAGCGGACCGATGAACCCCGTCGAGAACACCCCTGGGGCCGAGAACACCCCCGGAGGGGACACCGGCACGCTGTTCCCCGTCGCCCCGCGGACGCTGGAGCGGCTGCACCGGCGGTTGGAAGCGGACGCCGACTCGGCGCAGCTGACCGACGTGGCCTACACGATCGTCGAGACCCCCGTGGGGCCGCTGCTGCTGGCCGCCACCGAGCAGGGCCTGGTGCGCGTCGCCTACGCATCGGAAGGGTTCGACGGGGTCCTCGCGACGCTGGCCGAACGCGTCAGCCCGCGGATCCTGCGGGCTCCGCGCCGCCTGGACCGGGCCGCCGCACAGTTGCGCGAGTACTTCGCCGGTACCCGGCACCGGTTCGACCTGCCGTTGGACCACCGGCTGTCCGCGGGGTTCCGGCGCACGGTGCAGGAGTCCCTGCCCGGTATCGACTACGGCCGTACCCTGACCTACAAGCAGGTCGCCGAACGCGTCGGCAACCCCAGGGCGGTGCGGGCGGTGGGTACCGCCTGCGCCTCCAACCCCCTGCCCGTCGTGGTGCCCTGCCACCGGGTCCTGCGTTCGGACGGCGGCATGGGCGGCTACATCGGCGGCCTGGAAGCCAAGACCACCCTGCTGGAACTGGAGCGCGCCGCATGAAACCGTCCGCGGAGCCCGAAGAGACCTCGCACGACCCCGGGCCAGCGGCACCACCCGATCCCGGGGCCGTCATCGGCGAGGACGGGCTGGCCAGGCCCGCCTGGGCGGCCACCGACCCGCTGCTGCGCGAGTACTACGACACCGAGTGGGGCATGCCAGTGCGCGACGAGCAGGGCATGTACGAGCGCATCAGCCTGGAGGCGTTCCAGGCCGGGCTGTCCTGGGCGACGATCCTGCGCAAGCGCCCGGCCTTCCGCGCGGCCTTCGACGGATTCGACCCCGATGCGGTGGCCCGGTACACCGAGGAGGACGTCGCACGGCTGCTGGCGGACGCCTCCATCGTCCGCAACCGCGCCAAGATCCGCGCGGCCGTGACCAACGCCCGGGCCACCGTCGAACTCCGCCGGGACGGGGGACTGGCCGACCTGGTCTGGTCGTTCCAGCCGGAGACCACACCCCGGCCGCGGACCTCGGCCGAGGTCCCGACGAGCTCGCCCGAGTCGCGCGCCCTGGCCAAGGAACTCCGCAGGCGGGGGTTCGCCTTCGTGGGCCCCACCACCATGTACGCGCTGATGGAGGCCGTCGGCATCGTCGACACGCACCTGGTGGGCTCCCACCGCCGCGGCAGCTCCGGGGTGTGGCCCGAGTGACGGCCCGGGCGGCACCGCCACGCTGCCCGCACCGCCACGCTGCCCGGCCCGGTTCCCCCGGCGCCTAGTCGTCGGCCCCGTCGACCAGCCGCACGAGCGGGGCGTCCTCTTCGTCGAGCGCGATGTAGAGCGCGCCGTCGTCCGGACCGACCACGACGTTGCGGATGCGCCAGCCCTCGTCGGCCAGCAGCTCCTCTTCCTCCTCGACCTGGTCGCCGTCGACGGTGAAACGTGCGAGGTGCTGCGAGGCCAGGCCGCCGATCAGGAGGTCGCCCTCCCAGGCCGGGAACTCGTCACCCTCGTAGAAGGCCATGCCCGCGGGCGGGAACCCCTCGGAGCCGCACTCCCAGTAGTAGACCGGGTCGACGACGTCATCGCGCTCGGAGGGGTGGTCGCCGACGGGGGTGTCGGTCCCGTACTCGCAGCCGGTGTGGGTCACGGGCCAGCCGTGGTTGCCACCGGTCTGGACGACGTTGATCTCGTCGCCCTCCTGCTCGCCGTGCTCGCTCTGCCAGAGTTCCCCGGTCTCGGGGTGCACGGTCATACCCTGCGCGTTGCGGTGTCCGTAGGAGTAGATCTCGTCGGCGAAATCGGGATCGTCCACGAACGGGTTGTCCTCGGGAACCGAGCCGTCGGGCTCCAGACGTACGGTCGTCCCGAGCGTGTTGGACGTGTCCTGGGAGGGGTGGTCGTCGAAGTCCTTGTCGGCGCGGTCGCCGATGGTCATGAACAGGTGACCGTCGGGCCCGAAGGCCAACTTGGAGCCGTAGTGGTCCTCCCCTGGCTCGGCGGGCTCGGCGGAGAACAGCTCCTCGACGCCGGTCAGGCTTTCCTGCTCGGTGTCGAGCTGACCGCGGGCCAGGTACGTGGTGGTGTCACCGTTGCCGGCTTCGGCGGAGTAGGTGAGGTAGAGCCACTCCTGCTCGGGGAAGTCGGGGTCGACCGCGACGTCCAGCAGTCCGCCCTGGCCTGCTGCGTCGACCTCGGGCACACCGTCGATGTCGACGACATCGCCGGTGCCGGTGTCGACCACGGACAGGGCGCCGGAGAGCTCGGTGACCACCAGCTGCTCCGTTTCGGGCAGGAAGGCGAGCCCCCAGGCCTCGTCGAAGCCCTCGGCCACCGTCTCGGGGACGGGTTCGGGGTCGGGGGCTTCGGCGTTGGTGGCCTCCTCGGGGGTGTCAGTCGGCTCCGCGCCCTCTCCGTCGAGGACCTGGCAGGCGCTCGCGCCGAAGACGGCGAGTACCGCCCCGGTCGCCATGACGACGCGAATCCTCTTACTCATGCGGCCCCTCCACCGATCGGCAGCAGTAGTGTCACTCACTGTATCGGCCTGGTTCCGTTCTCCTCCTCTATATCGACGCATCTGTTCAGGGGGCGCTGGCCGTAGACACGATGCCCGCCCGAATCCGCGTGGAAGGCAAGACGGATGCGAGGTCCTCGCCGATCCCGTCCGGTGCCCGTGCACCGGAGGGCGCTGGACCGGAAGTGGCGATCCTCCGCGTGCTCCCGAACGCGCGGAGGATCACCAGAACCGTCCGACTACTCAGAACCTCCCGGGCCCTGGTCTCCCCGGGGCGGCTTCTTCGGCCGTTTCGGCCGTGCACCGGCCCGGCGCGACGAGCCGGTCCGCGCCGCCAGCGTGCCGTGCGCCTTGGACTTCCTCTCCTGGTCGACGTAGGGGTCCCGCATCACGGGAGGATCATCGAGGGCTTCGGGCTCAACGACGGCCGCCGAGGTGTCGTGCTCGTCCTCGTCCTGGCGGCGCTCGTACTCTTCCGGCGGCAGGACCTGCTTCCACCTGCGTGTCCGCATGGCCGGCAGCTCTCCGGCGTCTTCCCGCAGAGCCCGGTTCACCGCGTACATCTGGAAGTAGCCCATCACGAAGAACGGCAGGCCGACGAGGACGATGATCTTCTCGAGCGCCTCCAGACCGCCGGTCCCGGAGAACACCAGGAGGGTGGCGGTGACCACGGCGATGGCGATCGCCCAGAAGATGCGCTGGCCCAAGGGGTTGAAGTCCTCATGGCCATTGGCCATCGTGTCCGTCACCAGTGCCGCGGAGTCCACCGAGGTGATGAAGAAGACCACCACCACGAGGATGGCGATCATGGAGACGAAAGTCGTGGCGGGGAAGTGCTCCAAGAACGCGAACAGCGCTCCAGGGATGTCCCCCTGGTCCACGACGCTCTCGACCAGTCCGCCATCACGGTTGAGTTCGATGTCGAAGGCGGAGAAGCCGATGATGCCGAACCACAGCACCGAGAAGCCGGACGGAACGAGGAGTACGCCGGAGACGAACTCGCGGATGGTACGCCCCTTGGAGATCCGGGCGATGAAGATCCCCACGAACGGTGACCAGCTGATCGTCCAAGCCCAGTAGAACACCGTCCAGTTGGTCTGCCAGCCGGTATCGGCGAAAGTGTCGTTCCACAAGGCCAGCTCCGGCAGGTTCACCAAGTAGCGGCCCAGTGACTCGAAGGTGCCCTGGAGCACGAAGAGCGTGGAACCCGTCAGCAGAATGAAGACCAACAGGCCAACGGCGGTCCAGATGTTCACGTTGGACAGGACCTTGATGCCGCGGTCCAGGCCCAGCGCGACGGAGATCATGGCGACCGACCCGACGACACCGATGATGACCAGTTGCCACACGGCGCTCTCCGGGATGCCGAACAAGCTGTTGATCCCGCTGTTGATCTGTAGGGCCCCCAGCCCGAGGGACACCGCGATACCGAAGACCGTGCCCACGATGGCGACGATGTCGATGAACTTGCCGATCGGCCCGTGGATCCGCTCGCCGATGATCGGCTGGAAGATGGAGCTGACCCGCGGAGGCAGGTTGCGCTTGTGGATGAAGTAGGCGAAGCACAGGGCCGGCAGCGTGAAGATCGCCCAGGTGTGCAGGGTGAAGTGATAGAAGGTGAAGCTCATCGCGTCCGCGGCGGCGCCTGCCGTCTCCGGTTCCACCCCCAGGGAGGGGCCTCGCGGCGGATCACCGAAATGGCTGATGGGTTCGGCCACGCCCCAGAACAGCAGGATGCTGCCGATGCCGGCGGCGAAGAGCATGGCGAACCAAGCCGGGCCCGAGTGCTCGGGGGGTTCGTCGTCCGGGCCCAGTTTCACCCGACCGAACCGGCCGACCGCGGTATAGATCAGGAAGACCAGGAACAGCGTGAGGCCGAAGATGTAGAACCAGCCCAGGTTGGTGTACAGCCATTCCGAGGCAACGGTGACCACCGCGTCCAGCGGCTCAGTGAATATGACGGTGACAAGCACGAACGCAATGATCACTGCGGCCGCACCGAAGAAAATTGATGGCGAGGTCCGCAGTCGCAGGACGTCGTGCAAACGGGTCAGCACGTCATCGCCTCCTCGGAATCTGATCGGTATCGAATTCGGATGTGGTCTCCTGCTCCCCCGACCGCGATCCGTCAGGGCCGACGCCGGGCATGGGAGAAGGCGCCGGTCAAGCGTCCACCGGCTGAACAAGAACCTCACTATCAGACACCAACCGCATGTCCCGACGGCGCCCCGCCCCAAGCCCGGGCTTGTCGGCGCTGGTGCCCTGGCGCCCCTGAGGGGGCCTGATCATTCAGGGGCGGGTCGCTCGGGTCCTCGGGCCTTCGGGCCCTCCGGCTGGCGCTCGTGAACACCGGCGCCGGCAGTGCACCCTCCGGGTGCACGCCGTCGGCCGGTTTGGTGCACCCTCACCGGTGCACCGGAGACTCATGGCACAAGAGACTCACTGCACCGGAGCTGCTCGGTCCGGATGCGGGTGGGTCGAGCGCTCGCGCCGGTCTGTGCCGTTACGTGCCGATGAGGTGGTACCGGCATCCGGAGGAGCGTCGGTCTCGGGACGCTCGGACGCGAAAGCGGGTGGAGGATCCATCGTGCGGTCGAACCACGGCACCGGTCCGGGATCACACCTGGTGGTCCAGCCAGTCGTGGCAGCGGTCACGGAACCACGACAGCACCTCCTGCACCCGGTGTCCTCCATCGTTCTCGAGGACCTGGAGGGGGAAACTGGGCCGCCGGTTCAGAGAGTCCTCGGGCAGGTCGATGCCGGGAACCGCGTTGAACCTGTGCAGCAGCTCCTTGCGCAGAGCCACATCGTCGAAGGGGGGACGGCGCGCCAAGTGCTGGAAGACCACTTCAGCGCGCCCTGACACCGGGTAGAGAACGAGCGCCCAGCGCCACTCGGGGCTCACGCTCTCGTCCCAGGTGAGGAGGAAGCAGCTGGTGTCGGACCCCCCTCCCCAGACGAGACCGCCACCGGCGGCGACGCACTCGTCGATCAGGGCCTGGGCCGCCCGCACGACGGCGGATGGCTGGTTCTCCAAGAGGAGCGCGTGGAAACGTCGTTCCCGCTCGACGATCTCGTCCACCTCGAGCCCCACCCACTCGGCCAGGGCAGCCGCCGGCACGAATCCTTCATGCCCCGACCCTGCCCCCTCGGCGGCCCGGGTGTCGGGAAATACCCGGTCTCCGTGCGTGGTGCCCGAGTTGGCGGACAGGTGCTGGGACACGGCCGCTGTCTTGGCGCCGACGAGTACCGCGAGCTCGCGGTGGGTGGTCCAGCGGTCGGACGCCAGCATCGCGAGTGCGTTCTCGAGCTGCTGGGCGAGGTCCTCGGCGATCTCTTCCGGCGCCTGGGTTCCGGAGGCCGCGGGGGCTGGCCACAGGGCGCGGGCGTGGTCGGCGAGCAGGGACGCCCGCGCCTCGATCTCCGGCCTTCCCCAGCTGGGAGCGTCCGCGATCTGACGGTTCATGCTGAGGCCGCTGGACTGGAAGATCTTCTGCTTGCGCTCGAACATGTGGTTGGACAGCTTCGAGTTCTGCGCGGTCAGCGTCAGGTTGCCCAGAGTGTGCAGCAGGCGCCCGTGCAGTTCGATCTCGGTCTCGTCCGGGTCGGTCTGCTTGCGCAGGACCTCGTACCACTCTTCGGTCATGCTCTGCGGCATGACGTGCTCGATGCTCACCTTCGCCCTGCCGAAGTCCACCGGCTCGGGGGATTCGAAGCCTTCTTCCAACCTGCGCAGGACGAAGGTTCGCTGCAGGGCCTGGCCCGACCAGTAGAAGTTGCGCTGGGCCATGGCCTCGCGCATCGCCCTGTCTGACGGCCAGCGCCGACGCGGATCCGACAGGTAGCGGTGCACGGAGTCCGCGATCGAGCCGCCCGGTGCGATCTCCTTGGGCGCGGACATAAAGATCCGGTTGAGCCCCTGGGACGGCACCCCTGCGATCATGCGGCGAACCAGGAAGCTCTCCACGTACCCCAACGCCCGGATGAGCTCTTCCGTGTCGGTGTGCCCCTGGTCGCGCAGCACCATCAGGTGCAGCGCGAGCGGCCGGTAGATCTTGTTCCCCCAGGACTCGAGGCGAGCCAGGACCTCGGCCAGCTCCGGGTCGCTTTCGAAGACGGGGTCGAGGACGCGTTGCAGCAGCTGCCCCAGCCGCCACAGGTGTTCCACCTCGTCGCGCAGGGCACGTTCACCTCCGGCTTCGGATACCTGCTCCAAGCGCTCCTTCTGCCCGTGGTACACCTCGCTCTGCTTGGCCCGTTCGTCCCCGCGCAGTACCAGGTCGAGCCAGGCCAGGGTCTCCAGGGTCTCCGGACCCAGCTCCTCCTGCATGGGCAGCCATACCTCGTCGTAGACCTCCTGGCCGGTTTCGGGCAGGAGCATGAAGACGTAGTTGCGCAACAGGTCGGTCTGGCTGAGTCCCTTACCGGTGTTGTTCAGGGACTCGAAGATCCGGAAGACGTTGTCTCCCGCCTCCGCCTGGATGTCCACCAAGCTGAGCCGGTGCCCGATGATCTCCTCGATCCGCAGGAGTGCGTCCTCGCTGTAGCGCTGGACCTTGCGGGAGAAGTAGTTGTAGGCGAACCCGACCCTGTCGTCGCCCCCCGCGTCGGGGCGCCCGTTGACGATGGCCCGGAAGGCGGCCCGGTCGGCCTGGGTCGGCGCGAGCCGGTACTTGTCAGCACCCTTGTTGTACTTGTTCACCAGGTAGACGTCGTTGATCCGGTCCGCCCCGCTGGGGTCGCCCTCCTCCAGCTCCTCCACGTCACGCAGCCGGTCGCGAATGGCCGCGAGCGCGATGGAGAGGGACGTGAGCCGCTGCTGGCCGTCGATGACCAGCCAGCGGGTCAGCGTGCTCGCCGAGGACGACCCGGGCGCCAGCACCACCGAACCCAGGAAGTGCCCGACGGACCGGGCCGTGCGAGCGTCCTCGGCACGGTCGACCTGTTCGGTGAGGTCGCCCCAGAGCCGCTCGAGCTCGTCCCGCCCCCACGAGTAGGGGCGCTGGTACAGCGGCACCTGGAACTGCTTGGTTCCCTCGACCATGTTCCGGAAGGTGGTTTCGTTGGCCTGCATATCTCCGCAATCTCGGACGGGCGGTCAGGGAGTGGGCTTATTTCGGAAGGAAGGGACTGGGCTCACCGGAGTACGACACGTACAGCGTGTCTCGGGCCCTCGTGCAGGCGACGAACAGCAGGTTCCGCTCGCGCTGCAGGTCGTGTGCGTGTGCGAGCGGGTCCTCCGAGACGTCCGTGACTTTGGACTCCAGGGGCATGTAGGCGGCCCCCGCGCCGACCACTGCCACGCAGCGGAACTCCAGGCCCTTCATCGAGTGCATCGTGCCCACCCGGACCCCGGAGTCCTGAGCCAGGCCGCAGGTGCCGATGCTCCCGGTCTCCAATACGGTTCTGACCTCCTTGGCCAGAGCCTCCGTACGGGCCGCTACCGCGATCGTCCCGGGCTCGACCTCGGAGGCGAGCCACTCGGAGACCACATCAGCGAGCGCCTCCAGCTCCGCCTGCTCGGAGGGGTGTGCACGCACGGTCGGAGTCCGGCCGTGCAGGGGCGAGGTGAAGTCGGCCAGGTGCGAACGCACCCCGTCGAACCCCTCCACCGGCGCGGTGCCGAGAACCTGCACCGCCCAGGAGAGGATCTCCTGGGTGCTGCGGTAGCTCACGGTCAGACGGTGGCTGCGGCCGCGCACGTTGATCCCGACCGCCGCCATGGACACCCGGTGGTCGTAGATGCGCTGGTGCGGATCGCCCGCGACGAACAAGTCGTCCTTGCTCTCGGGGACCAAGGCCCGCACCAGACGCCACTTGGCCGGGTGCAGGTCCTGCGACTCGTCCACCACCACATGCCGGTAGGGGCGTTTCCCCGTGCGGTTGAGGATGTCGGCGGCCTCCGCGGCCAGCCACGTGAAGGTCCACTGGCCGTGGGCGCGCATCTCCTCGGTGGCGGCCAGCACCGATCGCCACACCCGGCGCTTCTGTTCGGCGCCCATGCGCCCGGAGCGTCCGCGCCCGTGCCGCCGGGCCTGGAGGTAGTCGCGTTCGGTGCGCAGATCCTGGGCGAGGATCACGTGCTCCCACTCCTCCAGCAGGAACCGTCCGGCCACGTCCGAACCTTCGGCGTGACGGTCCCACAGAGCGGTGAGGGCAGGTGTCTTCGGGAAGTCGAGCTTGCCGTGCACTTGTCGCACCACCTGGTGGGCCACCTTGTCCAGGTTGCGCACGTCGACCAGCTTCCGGCGGTCCTCATCACGCACCAGCAGTTCGAGCTGGGCGCGCAGCGCCGCGTCCAGGGTCGTGGTGAAGGTGGTGAACAGGACGGGTTGCTCGGGCGTGACCTCGCCGGTGTCCAGGGCGAGCTGTTGCCCGTCGGGGGCGTACCGTTCGGCCAGGTGCGCCACCCGGTGCAGCGCGGTCACCGTCTTGCCGGTGCCGGCGCCCCCGGTGACCATGGCCGGCCCTGCGAAACCGTCCCGGCGCGCGATGCGTTCCTGCCGCGGGTGCAGGAAGGTCCGCCACACGTCGAACGGGTGCTCCAGCAGTTCCCGGAGTTCTTCGGGGCCCTCCACGAACACCACCTGGCCGGGGCTGCGCCGGATCGCCGAGACCAGGTCGTCGGGGTCGACCTCCTGCGGGGCGGCCTCGTCGACGAGCTCACGGCTGAGCAGGGTCCACACCTCGTCCGGGGACATCCCCGAGGCCAGCGCGGTCAGGGCGTCGTGCTGGGCCTTGGGCATCATGATCGCCAGCGCGTCCAGATGGCTCTCGTCGGGGAGCAGTCTGGCGATGCGGACGGTGTCCTCGTCGATGCCCAGCTGGACGAAGTGCTTGTCCGGGGTCTTGTGGAACAAGGTGTCGGCCGAGGCCGCTGCCACCGGCGCGAGCGCGGTGCTCATGGTGTCGAGCGCGGCCTCGTCCCGGAACTCCAGGACACCCAGCACCTGGTTGACGGAGGGTCGCCGGTTGCGGATGTACCGGTAGGCCTCCGTGTGCGCGAGCACGGTCACCAGGACGAACACGTCACCTGACTTAGGTGCGAGGACGACGCCGCGGTACCCCTGGTTGATGCGCAGCGTCCGCCACCGGGGGTCCCGGCTGTCGGTGATCTTCTCCAGGTGGCCACCGGCGAAGTAGGTGTCGGCGAACTTGTCCACGGCGTCCTGGACGAGTTTCTGCACCTTCTTGTCGAGGGCCGCGTGGGTGGCGAGGAAGTCCTTGGCAATCGCGAGCTGGGGCACGGGAGCCTTTCCGGGACAGGGGGTGTGGGAGGTGTCCAGGGGAGGGGCGAACAGGGTCCTGCCGAACCAGCATAGGGATCGGAAGCCCGCTGGGGGCGGGCTTTTCGATACCCGGTACCGATCTGTCACCGCGTGGCCGACATCGGTCAGGGGCGAGGGGTTCGCGGGTTGTCGTTGGGGCGCAGAGGGGAATGCGAGCCGCACCGTAGGTGCCGCCACTGACACCGCCCCCTGGTATGACGGAGGCACACTCAACGAAGGGCGGCGTGCGTATGACTCCCCAGGGCGCGGTGGACATCGAGGTTCTCGGCCCCCACTCCGAGGACGCGGTCGACGAGGGCGGCACCCCGGCCCCCGACACGGGGCAACTGGTCACCGTCCGCAACCGCCAGTGGGTGGTGTCCGACGTGCGCGCCTCCCGGATCGTCTCCAGCGACCTCAGCCGGGTCACCGGCAGGCCCCAGCACATGGTGTCCCTGGTGAGCATCGGCGACGACGCCTCCACGGACCGGATCGAGGTCCTGTGGGAGCTGGAGGTGGGCACCCGGATCCATGAGGGCAGGGACCTGCCCGCGCCCGCCCTCGGCTTCGACGACCCGGTCCGCTTGGACGCCTTCCTGCACGCCGTCCGCTGGGGCGCGATCACCTCCGCCGACTCCACCTCCCTGCAGGCCCCCTTCCGCTCGGGGATCGAGATCGAGGACTACCAGCTCGAACCGGTGGTGCGTGCCCTGTCGATGCCCCGCACCAACCTGCTCATCGCCGATGACGTCGGTCTGGGCAAGACCATCGAGGCGGGGCTGGTCATGCAGGAGCTCCAGCTGCGCCACCGCGCCCGGACCATGCTCATCGTGTGCCCGGCCGGGCTGACCACCCAGTGGCGCGACGAGATGCGCGACAAGTTCGGGCTCGGCTTCCGGGTGGTCGATGCGGACCTGGTCCGCCGCCTCCGCCGGGAACGCGGCCTGTACGCCAACCCCTGGACCCACTACCCCCGCCTGATCGTCAGCATCGACTGGCTCAAGCGCGAACGCCCCCGCCGGATGCTGCGCGAGATCCTGCCCACCAGCCCCCGCTATCCGCGTACCGTCGACCTGCTGGTGGTGGACGAGGCGCACAACGTGGCCCCCGCGGGCAGCGGGAAGTACGCGGTGGACTCGCTGCGCACCAAGGCGATCCGGGAGTTGGCGCCCCACTGCGAACACAGGCTGTTCCTGTCGGCCACCCCGCACAACGGCTACCCCGAGTCGTTCTCCGCCCTCCTGGAGCTGTTGGACGACCAGCGTTTCGCCCGCGGGGTCAGGCCCTCCGACGAACAGCTCGACCGGGCCATGGTCCGCCGCCTCAAGCGTGACCTGCCCAAGCGCTGGGACGGCAGTGCACGCTTTCCCGCACGGGTGCTCGGCTACGCCGAAGTGGACTATTCCGAGGCCGAGCGCGAGGCGCACCGAACCCTGGTGGAGTACGCCGACAGCCGCCGCCGTCGGGTCGGGAGGGGCGGTCGGCACACGGTCGACTTCGTCACCACCCTGTTGAAGAAGCGCCTGTTCTCCTCTCCGCAGGCCTTCGCCCGCACTGTCGCCACGCACTTGGCCACCATGGATGCCAAGGAAGCGGCGGACGAGGGTTCCGGTACTTCCGAGCAGCAGGCCCCCGCCCAGGACGTCCTGCCGGTTCTCCAGGAACGCCTGACGGCCACGTCCGAACACGAGGAGGAGTACCAGGAGGCCGAGGCCGAGGTGTTCGGCACGGTGAGCCGCGGCGCCCCCGGCCTCACCGGACACGAACGCGGCCTGCTCGTCGACCTGCGGTCCTGGGCCCAGACGGCCCAGGGGCGTTCGGACGCCCGGTTCGCGGCCCTGCGCTCCTGGCTCGACCCGGTCCTCTTCCACCCCGGTGTCGACGGAGAACCGATAGGTCCGGGCGGCCCCGGCGTATCGGGCTCCAGCGGACCAGGAGACCAAGCGGACTGGACCGACGAGCGGGTCATCATCTTCACCGAGTACCGCGACACCCAGCGATGGTTGCGCGAGCGGCTCATCGGCGCCGGGTACGGCGGCAAGGGCGGGGAGCGGCTGGCCCAGCTGTACGGGGGCCAGGACCCGGAGGAGCGCGAGCGGGTCAAGAACGTCTTCACCGACCGTCCCGACCTCGACAAGGTCCGCATCCTCGTGGCCACCGACTCCGCCAGCGAGGGCATCAACCTCCAGCGGTACTGCCACCGGATCCTGCACTGGGAGATCCCCTGGAACCCCAACCGGCTCGAACAGCGCAACGGCCGGGTGGACCGCCACGGCCAGAGGGCGGACCGGGTGGAGGTCACCCACTTCGTCCCCAAGGGGTGGGAGGCGGCTGAGCCGGGTTCGCTGGAGGACGAGCTCGGGTTCCTGCGGACCGCGGTGGAGAAGGTGGACCGCATCCGCGAGGACCTGGGCAGCGCCGGTGACGTCATCGCTCACCAGGTCGAGGAGAAGATGCTGGGCCGACGGGCGGAGTGGGCCGAGGCAGACAGCGAGATCGTCTCCCGCGCGGGGGTGGCCCGTCTCAGCACTCAGCGGGAGCTCAACCGCAGGGTGGAGGAGTTGGCGGCCACGCTCGAGGGGAGCCGTGACCGCCTCGACCTCACCCCCGACACCCTGGAGCTGGTGGTCCGCACCGGCCTGGAACTGGCCCACCGCAAGGACCTCATCGACGCCGAAGCGCCCGAAGGTGTCACCGCGCGCTGTTTCCGGCTCCCGGAACTGGCCGGGGCGTGGGCGAGCGCCCGCAACGCCGGTCTGGCGCATCCGGTCACCGGGGTGGAGCGGCTGGTGACCTTCGACCCGGACGCGGTGGTGGGCCGCAACGACCTGGTGCTTCTGCACCTCAAGCACCGCTTGGTGGACCTGTGCCTGACCCTGCTGCGCGAGGAGCTGTGGTCGCAAGGGTCGAGGCTGAGCCGGGTCACCGCGCGGGTGGTGGAGTCCGACGTACTGCGGGTGCCGGCGGTCGTCGCGCACGGCAGGGTGGTGATCACCGGCGCGGAGGGCACGCGGCTGCACGAGGAGGTGCTGCTCGCGGGCGGCCGACTCGAGCGGGGCTCGTTCGTGCGGGCGAAGGAGGAGGACATCGACCGCTGGATGGCGGTGGCCACCGATCGCCTGGCCCCCGAACCGGTCCGGGAACGGCTGGCCGAGATGTGGCCTTCGCTGGACAAGGCGGTCGGCGGCGCCCTGCAACAGCGCGCCAACCAGCGGTTCAAGGCGGTACAGCGGGACCTGGACCGCAAGTGCGGGGAGGAGGTCGACGCGATCGGCCTGGTCCTCGACGAACTGGCGGAGGGGATCGAGGCGGCGCTGGACGACACCCCGCACTGGGAGCAGGCCAGCCTGTTCGAGGTGCGTGAACAGGACCAGCTCCGGCAGGACCGCGAGGCCTTGCAGGCCCGCCTGGAAGAGCTTCCCGAGCGCAAGGTCCAGGAGCAGGCGGCCCTGCGGCACCGTTACGCCGACCGCAGGGCGCGCTGGTTCCCGGTGGCGGTCACGTTCCTGGTTCCGGCTTCAGTGAAGGGGTGACCTGAGTAGGCCTGAGTAGAGGCGCGCGGGACAGCCGCGCTTCCATACGTGATCTTGCTACCAGCAGCTAAAACAGCGCCGATTTCGCCTCTGGTAGCAAGATCACGGGGTGGGTGAGGTTCATTCCCGCGCGCGGGCGATGGAAGCGAGAATGTACTGGGGACGTTTCAGGTCCTCCCAGGTGAAGCGGACGATACGCACACCCGGATGCCAGCGTTGGAGGGCGTTCTGCCGCTCCCGGTCCCTGAGCAGTGCCTGAGGCAGGCTGTGCGGACCGAGCCCGTCCGCTTCACCGATGAGCTGGAGCTCCTCCCACCAGAAGTCGGCGATCCCGATGGTTCGTCCATGTCCATCTCGAAAGCGATGCTGCAGGCTTGTGGGAGGTATTCCACCGTCCACACAGGTCAGGCGTACACGGGTCTCCAGGGGGCTCGCGGAGTGCCCATCGGCCAGGGGCCACCAGCGACGCACCTTCACACATCCCTTGCGCCCTCGATTAGCCAGCTCCAGCTCCTCGATCTCCTCTTCGAGGATGAGTCCTTGGTGCAGCGCGGAGTCCATGAGGCAGACAGCGGTTTCTCGATCCACTCGAAGCAATGTGTCGCGCAGAGTCCTGCCGGGATCGGTCAAGCGGATGCCCGACACAGTGGAGATCTCGTTGGGGCGCACCTGCCAGCTGTGCAGGGTGATGCGGTAGTGGTGGCGCTGAGCTCCGAGTGCGGGGATCACCATGTGAACGGTTCGACCGTCCCATCGCGGAAGACCCTGCATTCCCCACAGACGTACTGCAGTCTCACCACCAGCGAAGGAGTTTGGGCCGAGCGCCAGCTGGGCGGCCATGGTCGCGGAGCGAAGGTGCGTGTCTGAGCTGGAGGAGACGGTCAAGGACCGTACGGAGTAGACACCGGTGTGAGGACGCCCCCACTCACCATTGCGGATGAGACGACGGGCATCGCTCTTGGTGACACCGGCATGATGGGCCTGTTCCCAGCTGAGCACCCCGTGTTGCCGGGCCGCGATAGCGAGTGCGGCGCTGGGCACAGTACGGGTGCCGCGCGTGGCTGAGCATGCTCTGGTGTGCCGCGGTTGAGCAGCAGTAGCAGGGTGTCCCGAAACGGAGCGACTGTCCTGCCGCGAGGTGGAATGGCCTCGCTGAGATTCGGAAGGGCTCATGCCTTCAGCGTGAGATGGTTCCGCTGCTAAAGCGAGGCTCATTTTCCAGGCTGTGGATAACCCTGCTCGGTCCTCCCCGTGATCTTGCTACCAGAGGCAAGTTCGGCTTCAAGCTTGCCTCTGGTAGCAAGATCACGGGGAGAAGGAGGGAGAGAGTCTGGACCCGGCCGATAATCTCTAGGCATGCCTGGACCCCGCCGACGTCGCGCGCCCTCGATCCGCCCCGCCGAACAGCACACCGAGTGGCTGGGACTCCTCTCGCCCGACGGGCCCTTCCTGTCCTCGGAGGTCCTGCTCGAAGCCTTCCCCGACGGCCTGCCCGCGCTCGACACCGAGGTGCGCCGCACCCTGCGGCAGGGGTGGCACGAGCTCGACCGGGAGCGCACCGGCGCCCTGGTGCCCGGGTGGATCGAGCTGGTGCTCGGAGAGCTCCTCGGATGGGACGAAAGCCAGCGCGCGCAGCCGGCGGTGGAGGGCACGCGCATGGCCCCCGAGTTCGCGCTCTTCGGGCCCGCCCCGGGCGGGCGTGCGGAACGCCTGCACTTCTACCGGCTGCCTCTGGGCACCGAGCCCGCCCGCTCCCAGCGCGGCCGGCCCTCCCCGGTGGAGACTGCCGCGGCCCGCTGCCGAGAGTCTGAGGTTCCGCTGGCGCTGGTCACCGACGGCCAGTTCTGGGCGCTGGTGCACGCGCTGCCCGGCAAGCCCACCTCGGTGGGGGTGTTCGACGCCGACCTGTGGGGTGAGGAACCCCTGCTGCTCCAGGCGTTCGCGGCGCTGCTGGAGGGCCAGCGGGTGCGGCTGCCCGCCCTGGACAGGGGTGGCGAGCTCACCAACGCCGCGGCGGCCCTGTTCGAGCGGACCCTCGACAAGCAGAGCGACCTCACCGAGGACCTGGGCGGCCAGGTTCTGGACGCGGTGGAGCTGCTGGTCGCCGACATCGCGCGGCTGGACCGGGAGTCCAGCGGGCGGTTCCTGGAGTACGTGGGTGAACGGGAGATCTACAAGGGCGCGCTGACCGTCCTCATGCGGTTGGTGTTCCTGCTGTACGCGGAGGAGCAGCGGCTGCTGCCGACCGACGACCTGTACGCGGACTACTACTCGGTCAGTCGCCTGCACGACCAGCTCACCGCCGACCGGGACCAGCTGGGCGAGGAGGTCGTGGACCGGCGGGCCGCCGCCTGGCCCCGGCTGCTCGCCCTGTTCAACGGAATCCACCGGGGGTCCGAGCACCCGGACCTGCGGTTGCCGCCGTACGGGGGTTCGCTCTTCGACCCGCAGGCGTACGAGTGGCTGGAGGGCTTCGCCATCGCCGACCGGGTGGTGTTCGAGGTCCTCGACGCGCTGGTCATGCTCAAGCCGAAGACCAAGAAGGGGACCCCCACCCGGATTTCCTACCGGGGTCTGGGGGTGGAGGACATCGGCCACGTGTACGAGGGCCTTCTGGAGTTCTCAGTCCGCAAGACCCACGGGCCGTACCTGGGGCTGCGCGGCAAGCTGGAGCCCGAGCTGCCGTTGGAGCGGGTGGAGGAGGTCTACTCGGAGGGGGAGGAGGCCTTCCTCGCCTGGTTGCAGGAGGAGACCAAGGCGACACGGACCCAGCTGAAGAAGATGCTGGCTGCGGAGCCCGGTCCGGAGGAGCGGTCGCGGCTGCACTCGGCGTGGGACAGCGACGCGGAGCTGACCGAGCGGACGCTTCCGTTCTGGGGGCTGCTGCGGACCGACCTGCGCGATGACCCGACGGTGTTCCCGGACCGGTCGGTGGTCTTCACCCGGGTGGGGGAGCGCAGGAAGACCGGGACGCACTACACCCCGCGTGAACTGGCGGAGAAAGTGGTGCGCTACTCCCTGGAGCCGCTGGTCTACCGGCCGGGGCCGGCGGAGGGCGCACCGGAGGCGCAGTGGCGGGTCAAACCCGCGGAAGAGCTGCTGAAGCTCAAGGTCGTGGACCCCGCTGCCGGTAGCGGGGCGTTCCTCGTTGCGGCCACCCGGTACCTGGGGGAGAGGGTGGTCGAGGCCTGGGAACGGGACGGTCTTCCGGAGGAGCTCCGCCGGGACGGCGGGGAAGCGGAAGAAGGCGCCGGTGAAGGTGTAGGAGACGCTGGCGAAGCAGGCGCGTCCGCCGACCTGGAAGACGTGCGGTTGTACGCCAAGCGCCGGGTGGCGGCGTCCTGCGTCTACGGGGTGGACCGCGACGACATGGCGGTGGAGCTGGCGAAGCTGTCGCTGTGGCTGGAGACCCTGGCCAGGGACAAGCCGTTCAGCTTCCTCGACCACGCGCTGAAGAGCGGGGATTCACTGGTCGGGTTGGTGAACGAGGAACAGGTGCGCGCTTTCCACACCGACCCTGAGGAAGGACGTGCGATCAACGCTCGGCTCTCCGGTGACGTGGAGGAGTACATCGGCAGGGTGCTGGGCGAAGTCACCGAGTTGAGGCGGGAGATCGAGTCACTGCCCCCGGTGAACGACCCGGAGGACGTGCAGCGCAAGGCCAAGTTGAACGCTGAGGCCGATGCACGCCTGACCCAGCTGCGCTTGGCATGCGACGGCGTGGTCGCGGCGGCCTTGGCGGCGGAGCGGTACGCCGAACTCGACCTGGAGGATTACGAGAAGAAACTCCAGGACGCGGAAGACAAGAAGCTCAACTGGCAGGATGCTTATAACCGGCTGCTGACTCTCCTGTCGGATGAATTCCTGGAGCTGCTGGACGAGAGCACGTACGACTTCTTGAAGGAAGAGGCGGCTCGTTCCAAGATCCGCGACTGGTTGCGGGGCGAGCGGGACCAGCCGATCCGGCCGATGCACTGGGCCATTGAATTCCCCGAGGTGATGGGGAGTGGTGGGTTTGATGCGGTGGTGGGGAATCCGCCGTTCATTGGCGGGCAGAGACTGACCGGGAATATCGGACGCGATGTCCGTGAATACCTGGTGGTAGATGTCGCCAATGGGCGGAGGGGGAGCGCGGACCTGTGCTCGTACTTCCTGCTGCGGAACCTGGACCTCGCGCCCAAGGGCCGGACCGGGATCATCGCGACCAATACCATCGCGCAGGGCGATACGCGTGAGGTCGGGCTCGACCAGGTGGTGGATCGGGACGGCTGGCGGGTCTACCGGGCGGTGAAGAGCCAGAGGTGGCCGGGCAGCGCGAACGTGCACGTGTCGTTGGTGTGGGCTGGTCATGGTGGAGACCACGAGCAGGCTTTCTTGAGCGATACGCCGGTTCGGGGGATCACGCCGTCGCTCGATCCGAAGTCCCGGGTGTCGGGTAACCCTTGGCGTTTGGTCGCCAACGCGGAGCAGTCTTTTATTGGTTCGTATGTGCTGGGTGAGGGTTTCGTCCTGGAACCGGAGCAGGCTCAGGGGCTGATCCGGAAGAACCCCAAAAACCGGGAGGTACTGTTCCCGTACCTAATCGGAAAGGATCTCAACTCCAGGCCGGATTGCTCTCCTAGTCGATGGGTCATCAACTTCGGGACAATGTCGGAGGACGAGGCCAGGGGGTATCCAGAGCCATTCGATATCGTTGAGCAGGACGTTAAGCCGAAGCGTGCTAAAAACAGCAACTGGCAACGTCGAGAGATTTGGTGGCAGTTCACTCGTCCCACTCCTGAAATGTATGGGGCTATTAGTGGCCTGGAGCGTGTCCTGGTGATCGCTCGTGTTAGCAAGACGGCCCAGCCTGTCTTTGTCGATTCTGGTATGGTTATGAGCGAGCAGGTTGTGGTCTTCGCTCGATCATCCCTCGATTATTTTGCGCTCCTGGCAAGCACCCACCACTATGTTTGGGCTGTCGCTCGATCCTCCAGTATGAAGGGGGATCTTCGTTACGCTCCTTCGGATTGCTTCGAAACGTTCCCCATGCCTTCAAAGACAGGAAGCGTAGCCACGGCCGGGGGGCTTCTTGAGCAGGAACGTCGCGAGATCATGCTGCGTCGAGGACTTGGTCTGACTAAGCTCTACAACCTGGTGCACGACCCCGAGTTCCAGGGTGATGCGGACGTCGACCGGCTCCGCGAGATCCATGTTGAGATCGATGAAGCGGTCAAGGAAGCGTACGACTGGGGCGATCTTGAGCTACAGCATGGCCACCATGAGACCGAGCAAGGCGTGCGTTGGACGGTAAGTTCGACCGCTCGCGTGGAGATCCTCGATCGACTACTTCAGCTGAACCTCGACCGGCACGCGGAAGAAGTGCGTAAGGCCATCTGGCCGCCGAAGAAGAAGTCCCGGAAGAAGGCGGTGGCAAAGAAGGCCACCGCGCCAACGATGCCGGATGGCCTCTTCCCACCGGAAGGCAGCCTCTTTTGAGTAGCCGAAGCCTGGCGCGGGGTAGTACTCCCGGGCCAGGCTTCGAGTGATGAGCTACTTGAGTGCGGTGGTGAGGAAAGTGGACCACTCGCCGGAGGGGAAGGGCAGGTGACCAGCATCGGGGTGCTTCGAGTCTCGTATAGCGGCTCCGTGAGGGAGGGAGCCGATCTCGATGGCGCTGCGGCTGCTCTTTCGGAAAGTGGTGGGGATCTGGGCAACCTCGACGCAGTCCTGGTCCCGGCCGCTGTAGCTGCTCTTCCGGAACTCAAGCCGGTGACTCATGTCTGCTTCTCCAGTGCTGTGACGGCATCGTCGATGAACTTGGCAGACAGGGAGGTGGACAGTGCCACTCCCTGGATGTTGCTGAAGGCAACGTTATACGCGTCAAGCTCCTCGGGACTTTCCAGGAGCAAGCCCGTGGTGGCTGTCCCGACGTACACGATGGGCGTGTCCTTGGGCTCAGGGAACTCCAAGATGGTAAAGGCTCCCTCCATCCCCAGGTGTTCGCCAGCTGCATAGGGCAGTACTTGGACATCAATGTTGTGTCGAACAGCGAGGTGTCCCAGGTGCTCTAGCTGCTCTTTCATCACCTCGCGACCACCTACGAGGCGGTGGAGCGCAGCCTCGTCGATCACCGCCGTCATTCGAGGCGGGTGGACCCGGTTGAGGATTTGTTGACGGCTCACCCGCGCTTCGACCAAACGCGCGATGTTCTCGTCTGCCGTGGCTCGGCCACCTCGGAAGATTGCAGCAGCATAGCTCGGAGTCTGAAAGAGCCCAGGGATGAGCTGTGGCTGGAACGTGCGAATGACCGTAGCTTCGGCCTCCCAGTCTGGAAGGGCCCTTTCGCCGAAGACGTCCTTGTACTTGGACCACCAGCCGCGTTCCTTCGCCTCGCGAGCCAGCCCGTGCATGCCTTCCCGAGTCTCGGGATCGACCTCGTAGTAGTCGGCGAGGGCGTTCAGGTCTGTGTGGCGCAGGCGGCGTGCCTCGGCGGTCTCCATCCTGCCCAGGGTGGAGCGAGGTACTCCCGCACCCTTTGCAGCGGCTTCCAGGGTGAGTCCAGCTCCTTCTCGCAGGCCACGCAGTACGTGGCCAAGTCGGCGTCGGCGGATGTTCGGGCTCTTTTGGGTCAAAGCAGGCTCCAAAACGGATAAAACGGGAGTCTTGTGAGAGTGGCTTGACTCACGAGATTCCCATTCTAAGATGGAATCTAGCTGGATGCTCACTGATGGATGCTTGAGCTGAACGCTACGCGCAGCCCGTTCCGTGCGTCATGGGAATCATGAATCTTCCAACGGGCGTCCGTTTTCACCCCTTTTGTGTCTTCTCATGCCAAGGAGTGTGTTCGTCATGCCCGGATTCGCGTCTGAGCTCGCTCGAAGCGAGGTCACCGTCCCCCTGTCCAGCTTCATCCAGCCGTACCACTCCCACTACTTCTCCGGACGGACGGAGCGCCCCCACTTCCGGCAGCGGGACTACAGCTTCCCCGGCATCCCGGACCTGATGCCCCTGACCAGGGCTTTCCTGGACACCTGCGCGGCCGACTGCCCCGACGACTACCGGTACCTCTTCACCCTGCTGGGCTCGGAGCTGGCCGCCAACGCCATCCGGCACTCCCGCTCCAGCCTGCCCGGGAACTCCTACGAGCTGCAGGTCCGGCGCACCACCCAAGGGCTTCACCTGACCTGCCGTGACCAGGGGAGTTTGGCTTCCATCGGCTTCGGCCAGCTCTCTCCCGACCCGGACGGGCTGAACCCCGACGCTGAGGCCGGGCGAGGGCTGGCGATGGTCGAGGCCCTCGCGACCACCTGGGGTGACAACGGGCTGCCGGAGGCACGCAATGTCTGGTTCTTCCTCGCGCGGGACCTGGACGGCAACCCCTGGTCGCGGCTCTGACCCAGCTTCTCCGCACATGAGAGAGGGCTCAGGAAGACGCTGCAACGTCTCCTGAGCCCCGCAAACCCTGAATTCCACGCTTGGCTATGTAAGAAAGCAGGATCAATGACGCATCCTATCCCCGTTCCCCGTCGCCCGCTGGGCTCCCGCCCGGTCAACCCCTTCCGGCCCCCGGGCGTCCCCGGCCCGGCCTGTGCCTCCTGCACCCACCGCACCTGCCGGTCCTGCCGCGCCCAGAACCTGCCCCGCCTGGGCGGACACCGCGCCGAGTTCGCCCTCGAACACCAGAAGGCCGCCCAGATCCAGGCCCGCTACCCGCGCCAGATCGTGTGGTTCGGGGAGAGCACGCAGTCGTTCTGGGTGGCCTCCCGCGGCGGCCTGTACGAGGCGAAGGACTGGGACGACCTGCTCGCCCACCTGTGGGCGCACGCCCAGGTCAGCCACCCCCGCTTCTGACCGAACCCACAGCGTTCACGGATGCGTGATCTTGCTACCAAGAGCTATTTCGACGCCGATTTCGCTCCTGGTAGCAAGAAGCGTCACGCGGGGGCGGGAGCGTCCCGCGCGCCGGTACCAAGTCCCCTCTCCCGCACCCGTCTGTCACCGGGCTCCCCTAGCCTGATCGCATGGCCGACCACACGGTGCTGAAAGCCCCCGCCCCCCGCGAGATCCGCGCTGAACTCGAAGAGCTCGTCGTCCGCGACCTCCACGGCCCCATCGGGGGTGACGAACACGAGGAGTTCCCCACCTCCGAGCGGGTGACCGACCGCTACATCCTCGGCAGACTCGCCCCCAACGGCGCGGTCGTCGAACCCGACGAGCAGGACACCCTCGCCGAGTCCGGCATCGAGGACTCCGCGGAGGCCGACAGCTCCGACCCCGGGGCGGACGTGCCCGCCGCCGCCAGCATGTTCTGCAGCGCCCACGGCTTCACCGTGTGCGTCGAACCCGGCACCACCGAGCTGCACGCCCACGCCTCCTGGGCGCACTACGACAAGGTGAAGGCCCCCGAAGGCCGCGCCCGCCTCTACCGCCGGTTCCCGCACACGGCCGACGTCGCGCTCACCCTCCCGGAGAACGACGGCCACCTGGGCCCCGTCGAACTCGACCCCGAACAGCCCGGGGCGGTCCTGCGCGGACGGGTCCGCACCTACGACGGCCGTCGACTGGTCACCGTGTTCCTCGTCAACGCCCAGCAGGGCAAGAGCAAGGAACAGCACCTGTGGCTCTTCCAGGCCGAACTCTCGCTGACCGCCGCCGACGGCACCTCCCCGGTGTTCGTGCCGCGGCCGGAGCACTTCTCCGGCGGCGACCAGCGCGACCGCGACGAACAGCGCAACCTGGCGATGACCCACCGGTTCCACGCCCAGTTCGCGGTCGGCCACAGCGTCGCAGTCGACGTCCGGACCGCCGCGGACGACCCGATGCGCGCGGTCCGGGTCGCCACCAACGCCACCCCCGGGTACGAGCTGAGGCACACCGACGTGCCCAGCGCCGACAAGGACGAGGACCTGCCCGAACTGGCCGACCTCGTGGTCGACATGAAGGTGTTGGGCGAGGAGGGCGAGGGTGCCGTCGACGTACGTGCGGCGCTGGATCCCCTGGTCAACGGCTACCGGGCCTGGATCGGGCGGCAGCGCAAGCGCATCGACGACCCCGAGGCCAGGCTCCGGCACGACGGCACCGACTTCCACCGCCAGGCCAAGGCCAACATGGACGAGGCCGAACACGCCGCGGACCGCATCGCCGCCGCAGTCGACCTGCTCGAAGCCGACCCGGCGGCGCTCGCCGCGTTCCGGTTCGCCAACCGGGCCATGCACAGCCAGCGGGTGCAGAGCATCGCCGCGCAGGGGGACGGCCATGTCGCCATCGACACCCGGGTGCACGGGGCGGACCTGCCGCACAACCGGAGCTGGCGGCCCTTCCAGCTGGCGTTCCTGCTGCTGAACCTGCCCTCCCTGACCGACCCCGCCCACCCCGAGCGTTCCGGGACCGGAACCGGCGGCACGCGCGTCGCCGACCTGCTGTGGTTCCCCACCGGTGGCGGCAAGACCGAGGCCTACCTGGGCCTGACCGCCTACACCCTGGCCATCCGCCGTCTCCAGCACGAAGAGGCGGCCCAGGGCGGCAAAGCCCCGCACTCCGACACCGGCGTCGCGGTCCTGATGCGGTACACGCTCCGGCTGCTCACCATCCAGCAGTTCCAGCGGGCCGCCGCGCTCATCTGCGCCTGCGAGACGCAACGCCGCCGGGACGAAGGCCGGTGGGGCGCGGTGCCGTTCCGGTTGGGCCTGTGGGTGGGCGGCCGCGTCACCCCCAATTCCTTCGACAACTCCCAGGACTGGGTCCGGGAAAAGCGGTCCAACCGGGGCGGCGGCGGCCAGGGCTCCCCGCACCAGCTCACGAGCTGCCCCTGGTGCGGAACCACCATCGAACCCGGCAAGCACATCGAGACCGAGAGCAAGGCCCGCCGCACCCGGATCGTCTGCCCCGAACTCGAGTGCCCCTTCGGCGACTACCTCAGCGATGGTGAAGGGCTGCCGGTGCTGGTGGTGGACGAGGAGATCTACCGGCTCGTCCCCTCGCTCGTCATCGCCACCGTGGACAAGTTCGCCCAGCTCACGTGGAAGGGGGAGGCACAGAGCCTCTTCGGCCGGGCCTCCCGGTACTGCACCCGGCACGGCTACCTGGCAGGGCAGATGCACGACAAGGTGTGCGAGGGCTCCCTGCAGCACAAGGCCGTGTCCAAGGGCGTCAACCTGCCGGTCGCCAAGGTCGGTCCCGCGGCCGCCGTCCGGCCGCCCGACCTCATCGTCCAGGACGAGCTGCACCTCATCACCGGACCGCTCGGATCCCTCGTGGGGCTGTACGAAACGGCCGTGGACCTTCTCGCGGGCTGGGACTACACGGCGCCGGGCACCAAGACGCGCCACAAGGTACGGCCCAAGGTCATCGCCTCCACGGCGACAGTGCGCCGCGCCAAGGAACAGATCGGCATGCTCTTCGCCCGCGGGGACACCCGGATCTTCCCGCCCCAGGGCCTGGATGCTTCGGACACCTTCTTCTCCCGGCAGCGCCCCACCGGCGCCGACGACTCCGCTGACGGAACCGCCGGCCACACCGCCGACGGCCGCCGGTACGTGGGGCTGTGCGCCCACGGGGTGCGCATCAAGTCGGCGCAGATCCGGGTGTACGTCGCCGTCCTGGCGGCGGCCCAGAAGCTGTACCTGAAGTACGGCCACAACGAGATCACCGACCCGTACATGACCCTGGTCGGCTACTTCAACAGCCTGCGCGACCTCGGCGGGATGCGCCGCCTGGTCGACGACGACGTCGCCACCCGGCTCAGCCGCGCCGACCAGCGCGGCCTGGCCCGGCGCCGCGCCCCCTGGGCGGAGGAGCTCACCTCCCGGCGCAACTCCGACGAGATCCCCTACATCCTCGACCGGCTCGGGGTGGCCTTCCCCGACGCCGCCGAACAGGCCGCCCTGAACGCCGCGGCCAAGAAGGGCAAGGCCAAGGGCAAACAGGAGAAGAAGGGGCCGCAGCCGCTGGACGTGTTGCTGGCCACCAACATGATCGCGGTCGGCGTGGACGTGTCCCGCCTGGGAGCCATGGTCGTCAACGGCCAGCCCAAGTCGACCGCCGAATACATCCAGGCCACCAGCCGGGTCGGGCGCAAGCACCCCGGCATCGTCTTCACCGTCTACAACTGGGCGCGACCCCGGGACCTGTCGCACTACGAACAGTTCGCCGACTTCCACGCGAACCTGTACCGGTACGTGGAGGCGCTGTCGGTCACCCCCTTCGCGGCCCGGGCCATCGACCGCGGCCTGACCGGGCTGCTCATCGCCATGGTCCGCGGCTACGACCCGCTCCTCAACCCGAACTCGGGCGCCGGCCACTTCGACCGGACCGGCCGCACCGCCGACCACCTGGCGGCCGAGGTCAAGCGGCGGGCCCGCGACGTCACCGAGGACAAGGCCACGGTCGGCTCGATCGTCGACGAGGTCGACCGGCGGTTCGACCTGTGGAACGACAAACGCGGCCTGCAGACCCTGGAGAGCTTCACCCTGGGCTACACCAGGAGCAAGAAGGAGGACGTGGGGCTGATCCGGCACCCCGAGGACGGCCGCTGGGCCACCACCACCTGCCCGACCTCCCTGCGGGAGGTGGAACCGGGGATCCGCCTGGTCCTCGACCCTCAGGACGGGCTGGGCGAGGACACCCAACACCCCTTCCAGGCCCAGAACAGTGCCGGAGACGACCAGAACGGGGCCCGGTGATGAACGAACCCATCCGCGTCGGTGAGCTGCGCACCAGCCAGCTCCTGCACACCTTCGGTATCGGCGCCCTCGTCGACCTGCCGAACCTGTCCGTGGTGGTGCGCGGGCTCGACGCCTGGAAGAGCGCCCACGCCGCACCCTTGCAGGAGGACCGCCTCCTCGCCGCGGTCCAGCGCAAACTCGGACCACAGGTCAAGGAGCTGCGCAGCCCTCCGTGGGTGCCGTCCACCGCCAACGTGTTCGACGACTGGACCCGCATTGGCGTGCCCGTGTCGGCGTTCCCCCGGTGGCTGCGCTGCACCAAATGCCAACGGCTGTCCTCCGCGGACTCGGGCGCCTTCGACCTGCTCTCCAACCCCTACAGCCCGGACAAGACCCGGTACGTGCACGGCTGCCGGGGCGAAGGCAACAAGCGTCCCGCGGCCGTCCCCGCCCGCTTCGTCATGGCCTGCGAGGCCGGGCACCTCGACGACTTCCCCTGGGTGTACTTCGCCCACCGCGGTCAGATCCCCGAAACGGGGGAGCACACCCTCAAACTGGTCGAACGGGGTACCACCGGCGAGGCCGCCAGCGTCCTGGTGATCTGCGAGGGCTGCGACGACGACCCGGCGCAGGACGCTGGACGTTCGATGGGTGAGGCGTTCGGGCCGGAGAACACCGCGAACCTGCCCCGGTGCAGGGGCCGCCACCCCCACCTGGCCGCGTTCGAGGCCTGCGACCAGGAACCCCGAACCATGGTTCTGGGCGCCACCAACAGCTGGTTCCCCACCCAGATGCGGGTCTTCAGCCTCCCGCAGGGCGACACCGCCCTCACCGACGCCGTCGCCGACCACATGAAGTCGCTGGACTTCATGGCGGCTGTTCCGAAGGAGAAAGCGGAGCAGGCGATCCGGCAGATGGTCTTCTGGCCCGACCTCGACGAGTTCGGCTTCGACGCGGTGTGGGACGAGATGCAGGCCCAGGTGGCCGCTGCACAGGAGGGTGGCACGGCACCGGCGAGCGAAGAGGAGGAGGTGGACCTGGCCAAACCGGAGTGGGAGGCCTTCACCCAGCCCAAGGACATGGACCTGCCCGACTTCACCACCAAGCGCGTGGGCCGGGTCGCGAAGAACCATCGCGAGCGGGTGGGCGACGTGGTGCTTGTACCCCGCCTGCGCGTGGTCAGCGCCCTGTACGGCTTCACCCGCGTGGACGCTCCCGAGTTCGACGTGGTCACCACCGACGACAACCGCATCGCCCCCTTGTCCGCCAAGCCTCCCGAGTGGGTGCCCTGCGCCGAGCAGCGGGGCGAGGGGATCTTCCTGCGCTTCGCCGAGGAGCCCCTGGCCGCGTGGGAGGCGGCCCCGGCCGTCAAGGAGCGGGAGCAGCAGCTCATCGGAGGCCACGGACGCTGGCGCCAGGCCCGCAACCTCCCACCCGCGGGCTGGCCGGGGATGCGCTACGTGCTGCTGCACTCGCTCGCCCACTGCCTCATCCGCGAACTCTCCCTGGAAGCCGGCTACAGCGCTTCCGGGATCGCCGAGAAGGTGTACGCGCGCGGCGGGCCGGACCGGATGGCGGGCATCCTGCTCTACACCGCCGCCCCCGACAGCGAGGGCACCCTCGGCGGCCTCGTCGCCCTGGGCACCGACCCGGACCGGCTGGGGCTGCTCGTCGACCACGCCCTGGACGCCGCCCGGCTGTGCAGCTCCGACCCCCTGTGCGCCGAACACGACCCCGGAGACCACGCCCGACTGCACGGGGCCGCCTGCCACGTGTGCCTGTTCGCCTCCGAGACCTCCTGCGAGCGCAACAACCACTACTTGGACCGTGCACTGCTGGTCGACACCATCTCCCAGGATCTGCCCTCCAGCCTCGGCTACTTCCCGTGAGCCCGCCACCCAAGAGACCGGAACCCGAACACGAGGCGGAACGTGAACGCTGGGCCCTGGAGTTGGCGATCCTCGCCGGAAAGCTGAACTCCACAGCCGTCCGGCGTTGGGCGACTGCCCTGGAGGGGTGCTCCGAGACGGGGCAGGTGGAGCGCACACTGCTCGACGCCCACCCGGTGGCGGGCATGGGCCACCATGCCGCCGCACTGGCCCGGCTCTGGCTCCAGCGACCCCACCTGAGCGGCGAGGCCTTGGGCCTGGCCCTGCTCGGCGCGGCCGCCGCTGCGGAACGGGCCGAACAGCGCCGGTCGAGCGTCGTGGCGACCGGTCCGTCCGGGCACTCCGCCTTGCACAAGAGCGCCGCGCGTACCACCGGCGCCGTCCTGGAAGAGGTGATCCGGTCGGCGCGCAAGCGGCTGCTGGTGGTGAGCTATGCCCACCACCCCTCGATCCGCATGGTGGAGGAACTGACCGCAGCGGCCGAACGCGGGGTCGTGGTGGACGTGCTGCTGGAGGAGAAGACCGGGGCGCTGCAGGCTTTCACGACCGCGTTCGCGCAGATGACCGACCAGGTCCGGCTGTGGCGGTGGCCCAAGGAGCGTCGCGGCGTGAACGGGTCGGCTTCCATGCACGCCAAACTCGTCGCCGCCGACACCGCCAAGGCGCTGGTGGGCAGCGCCAACCTCACCGGACGCGCACTGCACCACAACATCGAAGTGGGTGTCCTGGTCCGCGACCCGACCCAGGTCAAGCGCCTGGTGAGCCATTTCCGCGCATTCATGGGGCCTGAGGGTCCTCTGGAACGCGCCTGAGCCGAGTTTAAGGAACTCCGACCCGGGTCCAAGGGGCGTTCGGAACTGAGAATCCTGTTCGCGTTCGACCCCCGGCGTCAGGCGACCATGCTCGTGGCAGGGGACAAGTCCGGAGACTGGAGTAAGTGGTACACCAGGAACATCCGGATCGCGGACGACCTGTTCGACGACCATCTCGAAGGGCTCAGGGGAGGGCAGTGATGGGTGCGAGCTTGCAGGACATGCTGAACGAACGGTCCGTCGACCATGAAGCGGTGGACGCACACAAGAGGCGAATGGTGGAAGACGTCCTCGTCCACCGGCTGCGTGAACTGCGGGAAGAGGCCGCACTCACCCAGGTCGACCTCGCCGAACGGTTGAACGTCAGCCAGAACCGGGTGTCCAGCATCGAGAGAGGCTGAATCGAGCGCACCCAGATCGACACCCTGCGGCGGTACATCGAGGCGCTCGGTGGTTCGCTGCACGTGGAGGTCGAACTCGGGGACCAGAGATTCCAGAACACCTAGCTCGCCGGTTGATCCGCTTGGCCTCGTGAGGTGGTGTCGGACGCCTGAACCTCGGTCGATTCGGTGATCCACAGCGGTTCACCGTCCCCGCAGACGACGCGCGGGCCGTCTGCGGGTTCCAGGCTGGTGCGCTTCACCACGAGCCGCCGGGAATCGGTCGCGGCGACCGGGCTCCCGGGTGAGCGCATGAAGCGGTGGGTCCTGACCTGGTTGTGGATCGTCCGGGCGTCGTCGGACCAGCGGATGCGGGAGAACTCGTCCTCCATGAACCCCGCGTAGGAGGCCGCGCCGTGGTCCTGTGGTTCGCCCGGGTCCACGGCCGCGACGCGGACCAGGGCCGTGCGGAGCAACCCGTAGGTGACCGGCATGGCGTCCGTGCAGTAGTTCGCCCAGCTGATGTCGTCGGCCAGCGGTATGCCGTCCTTCTGGGCGAGGATGTTGCCCGTGTCGAAGTCCTCGTCTTTCCGGTGGACGGTGGTACCCCCGGTGCGGTCTCCGTTGCGAATGGCCCAGAGCAGCGGTGCCGGCCCCGGTACTCCGGCAGCATGGACACGTGGACGTTGATCGCCCCGTGCCGGGGCATGTCCAGCACGGAACGCGGAAGCTTCCGCGCGAAACCGAAGACGATCAGGAGATCGGGGCGGTAGCCCTCCAGCGCGAGCGCCAAACCCTCGACACTTCCGGGGAGCAGCAGGTCCATCCCCCGCGGCACGGCACCGAGGATCGCCCCGGTCATCTCACCCGCATCGCCGAGATTGGGACCACGGGAGCGCAGAGAGCGTCCATAGAAGTAGGCGACCGGATGGTGTCCCGAATCCGAACAAGCTGCGTGGATGGTGGAGAACTCGTCGGGTCCGGACGAGATCACACAAATACGGAGCGGAGTCGACATCTCGCTGTTTCTTCTTGTATGGGGGTGCTGGCTGTGGGATGCCTGGTTGCTTCAGGTTGTATTCGTGGTGCGGAACGGCAATATTCCACGCCGATTCGAACGCCTGGGTGCACAACTCCGCCACGTTTGAGTCGGTGCGGGTCTCATTGCCGTCCCAGGTGCTGACGAGCTTGATCCTCATGCGCACCTCGCGTCCCACAGTGTCGTGGATCGTGGAGGAGACCGGCCCGAACCGTCTTTCTGCCGAGGTCGTTCAACGGTTCGTCCGGCTGCGCGCCGAGTAGTTTGCGGGCCTCGCGCGCGAACTCATCGGCCTCGGCATTGCTCCCGGGTAGGGGAAACTCCGGAGGCTGTCTCACTTTGTCGCGGAATTCGATGTCGTTGCGCGCGATGAACTCCACGGCGCGGACACGGCGCTCCACCCCGGCGCACTCCGTGACCGGTCCCAGGAATGCGCACACGGCCTGCGTGGTACACCCTCGCGTCGGGCACCACGGGGAACGAGATTTCTGCGGAATCGGTCCCTCCGGGCAAGCCGGGAGCGGAATAATGTCCGCGTGCCCCACGTCCCGGCCCGGCGTTACACCGTCCCCCGGACGACGCTGAGCCCCGCACACCGACTCGACGAGAGGACAGCCCCGAAGTGAGCGCCTACCAGCACTACGACTTCCTCGCCCTGGACCGGCCGCTGGACGAGAAACAGTGCGCCCAACTGCGGGACCTGTCCAGTCGAGGGCGCATCACCGCGAACTCGTTCACCAACGAGTACCACTGGGGCGACTTCCGCGGCGACCCGGCCAAGCTCATGCACACCCACTTCGACGTGTTCGCCCACTTCACCGAGTGGGGCACCCGGCAGATCATGATCGCCGCGCCGAGCGCGCTCCTGCGCCCCCGCGAGATCGAGCCCTATCTGCTCACCTACGATGCCTACTACACCACCGGTGCGGGACGGACCGTCATCTCCCTGTTCTCCGATGGCGAGCTGACCGAGTTCGGCGGCTACCCGGCGGGGCTGGCGGGTTTCGCCCCGGTACGGGCCGAACTGCTCGGGGGCGACCGGCGTCTGCTGTACCTGGCCTGGCTGCTGTCGGTGCAGGCTGACGACGACTTCGACGACGAGGAGATCGAACCCCCGGTCCCCGCGGGACTGGGCGACCTGAGCGCCCCTCTGCACGCGGTGGCGGAATTCCTGTGCATCGACCCCGACCTCCTCGCGGTGGCCGCCCAGGAGTCCCCGCCCCTGCCGACCGGGGCCGGGCAGCGCAAGGAGATGGCGCGGTGGATCGAGGACCTGCCGGTCAAGGAGAAGAACCTCCTGCTGCGGATGGTGGCCGAGGACCAGCCCGCCCGGGCGCGGGCCCGGATGCTCCAGACCTTCCAGGACAGCGGCCTTGGCGCGCCGAGGGCCGCCGAGGGCGCCAGGACCGTGCGGGAGCTGTGGACGGCCGCCGGAGAGCGCCGCGCCCGGAGGGAACAAGAGGAGGCCGCACGGGAGGCAGAGCGGGAACGCCAGCGCAGGGAGGAAGCCGCCGCTGCCCGTGAGGCCCGCCTGGACGACCTGGCCGGGCAGCGCGAGCAGGCGTGGCAGGAGGCCGAGGACCGCATCGCCACCAAGCATCCCGAGGGCTACGACCAGGCCGTGGCCCTTCTGGCCGACCTGTCCGACCTGGCCGAACGCGAAGGGGAGGGGCCCGCCTTCGCACGGTCGCTGCGGGAGTTGCGTGAGCGGCACCGGCGCAAGAGCACGCTCCAGCGCCGGATGGACGAGGCCGGGCTGGAGCACTGACGCGCTTGCCGGAGGTGTCGGCGAACTGGACCGGCCCGCCCCCGCTCAGCCTTGGGACACGGGCGGCGGGGCGGACCAGCTCACAGCCAGCGGGTGAGCTTCTCCCTCGGGGTGTCCGAGCCCACGGACCACATCTTCAGCGGATACGGGTGCCACCGCGCGTTCCCCAACCGCTTCACGTCGTCCTTCTCCTCGTAGGGGACCCTGAGGTAGAGGCGGCCGTCCACCACCTCGCCGACCTCGGGTACCCGTAGGAGGGGCTGTTCCCGCCGGGCCCGGTCCACGATGCGGCGGACCCGCTCACAGGAGCCGGGATCGGTCAGCCGCATCATCAGGTCGGTCGGGCCGCTGCTGGCCAGGAGGTTCAGCGACCCGTGCCAGAGCACGCGCCCGTCCAGGATCAGCACCTTCTCGTGCATCCGCTCCCGGGGGCGCACCTCGCACCCCTTCTCCTCGAGCAGGCGCGTCAGGTCCCGGTGCCGGTCCGGGCCGTCCCTGGCGTCGTCGGCGGGACGGGTGAACACGGTGACCTTCACACCCCGGGAGCCACAGTCCGACAGGTGCTTGAGCCAGCGCTCCACGGGGCGCCTGTTCAGGAAGGCGCAGTAGACCTCGACGCTCTCCGTGGCCCGCTCCAAGTCCCACTCCAGCGCCGCGGCGACCTCGTCGGCGGGGAAGAATGCGGGCCTGCGCAGCTCCTCCTCGCTCAGGCCGACCAGGTCACCGGCGGTGCGGACCGGGACCAGCTCCTCGGCCGGAATCCGCTGGGCCAGTTCCTCCAGCGTGTCGAGCATGACCGCGGTCTCGCTGCCGGGGGTCAGGTGCCCGCGCAGGTACTCGACGTCGGCGACCACCACGAGGTGGTCCTGGGCGCGGCTCAGCGCCACGTTGAGCAGCCGCGCCGTGGACGAGGACATCCCCGTGCCGTTGTAGAAGTACCCCGGTGTGTCCCCGGCACCGGCCACGGTGTCCACGATGACCAGCGGCCGCTGGCTGCCCTGGAACCGGTGCACGGTGTCGGCCAGCCCTTCGAAGTCCTCGCCGAACCGGTACTTCATGCTGCCGCGCAGGTGCGTGACCTGGTCCCGGTAGGGGGAGATGACCGCCATGCGCTCGGCGGGGGACCCGATGCCCTCGTGCTTGCGCCCGGGCAGGACCCCGTCGTACTGCAGTCCGCGGACCAGCTCGTGGATGACGGCCTCGTGCACCTTGTTGGACCTGTGGCGGCCCGCCCCGCCGAGCCGGACACGGCTGGCGGAGGTGTCCACCAGCACCACCGCGCCCTCCACCAGCGGCGAGTGCGGCAGCCGCGACTCGTCGGAACGCTTGGTGGCCAGGGGAGCGTCCCGGTAGGCGACCCGGTTGACCACGGCACAGATGTCGGCGCGCATGCGGTACTGCGTGTCCAAGCCGACCAGCCGCGGATCGTCGGTCACCCGGCCGGAGGGGGACACCAGCCCCGCGGCGTGGAAGACGTCCCGGTCCATCCACCGCCGGGAGTGCTCCCGCTCCTCGGGGGTGAGCTCCTTGGACCCCGACGCGTGGGTGATGGCGGGCAGCTGCCGGAAGTCCCCGGCGACGACGACGCGCTTGCCCGCCAACCCGGCCGCGCACCACGCCGAAGGCAGGTCGACCATCCCGGCCTCGTCGACGACCACGGTGTCGACCCCGTCCATGAGGCGGCGGCTCTGCAGCGCCTTGGACAGGGTCGTGCCCATGATCCGGCACCGGGCGCGGACCGCGTCCAACAGCCCGTCGAGCTCCCGCCGAACCTCGGTGAGCCCGTCCTCGGCGCGGCCGATGAGATCCTCCACCTCGTCAGCCGAAGGAAGGCCGCGGGTGGCCGCCGCAGCGGACTCTCGCTCCCGGACGCGTTCGGTGAGCGCCCCGTCGAGCTCCTCCCGGCGAGCGGTGGCGGCGTCGATCCGTCGCCCGTGCTCTTCCAAGGCTTCGCGCAGGCGGTCCCGCACCGCCAACAGGCGGGCCAGCCGCTCGGCCTTGCGTTTGGCGAACATCCCCGTGGGCGTGCCCATCGCCTGGATACTCGCGCCCACCTGGTCGAGCTCCCGCTGGTCGCTGGTGGCCTGCCCCCGTTCCTGAGAGATCTCGTCCGTGATCTCCCGCGCAAGGGAGAGCCCGCTCGACAGCCCCTCTTCTGCCCGGGCGAGGCGTTCGTGGGCGAGGCGTTGGGCGGCGGCGACCTCGAGGGCCCCCTCCAGCTCCTCGGCCCGGACGGCCAGGTCCGCCCCCAGCCGTCCGGCGACCATCTCCGGGTCGACCACCGACCCGAACCGTTCCCGGAGCGAGGCCACCTCGATGTCCCCGGCGCGCTGCACCAGGCCGGTGTCGAACCCGTCCTCCCCTTCGAGCCGCTCGCAGACCCTCTCCAGCGCCTGGTCGACGGCCACCCGGGTGGGCGCAAGGAACAGGACCCGTTCACCGAGGCGGTGCGCGCCCTCGACGATGAGGGACACCACCTCGGTCTTGCCCGTGCCGGGTGGCCCCCAGACAAAGGTGACACCGCTGTCCAAGGCCTGTTCCACGGCGCGGCGCTGGCGTTCGTTGAGGGACATGTCCCGGTACCCGCGGATGTACCGCTGCGGGTCGGCCAGCACCCCGACCGCGGGTGCCCCGTCGCCGAGGACCCAGGCGGCGGTGGTCAGGTTGACGGGACCGGCGTCCTGCCCGCAGTCCCGGACCCGGTCGGCGAGGGCTGCCAGGGACCGCGTCTCGTCCTCGCGCAGCTGGACGTTGCCCGGCCGGTCGCCGAGGTCCGCCTCCGTGGTGACGAGGATCTTCCCGTCGGGGTGGGCCGCGGCGGCGGCGTGCTTCCAGGGGTCGCGCGAGCGGGAGGGGCGCACCAGGAGCCGGTCGGATTCGAAGGACTCCTTCCACCGGGTACAGGTGAACAGGTACTCGTGGGGGTGTTCGGCGTCGCCGACGCGGACGCGTTCGCCGTCCTTGAGGGGGACCTTCTCCTTGGCCCTGGCGTGGTCGGCCAACTGGGCCCTGATCTCGTGGTCGAGGGCGGCGAGGAACTGGTCGGCGGGTTCGGGGAGTGCGCTCGGGGAAGTCACTGGGCCCTTTCGGCATCGTCAGCACTGGGGAACCGGCGCCTCGGAGTATGCCCTAAGGAGGTGACGTTCCGGAGGCGTTCCTGCGCAACGAGTGGCAAGGGCGGCCCCGGGCCGTTCGGCGAGTCCCCCAGCCCTCCCGGCGCCGTCCGCGCCGAGGGGAGACCGCCACCTACCGGGTGCGGCTGGAGGTCACCGGAACCAAGCCGCCGGCGTGGCGCAGGCTGGACCCGGACCTGTTCCTCGACGAGGTGTATCCGACCCTCCAGGCCGCATTCGGCTGGGAGGACCACCACCTGCACGGGTTCGCCAGCGGTCCGTAGTACGACAACCCGGAGTCCGAGCACTACCCGTCGCCGTTCGAGGCGGAGCAGGCAAGCCCGGCGTCCCAGAGGGACAGGTGCGGCTGGACGAGGTGCTGGCCCAGAAGGGGGACCGATCCCGGACGACCTGCCCCCAACGGTCGCGGAGCTGTCGGGGGCCGTGCGCGGCCCTGCGCAGCCCGGCCTGACCGCTGACCCGCAGATGGAAGACGTCCCGGTCGATCCACCGCCGTAAGTGCTCCTGTCTTCGGACTGGTGCCAACTTCCTTCCGTGATCTTGCTCCTGGTAGCAATTTCGGCGCCGATTTCGCTACTGGTAGCAAGATCACGGAAGGGAGGACGCCGGGGGAAGCGCTCATCTCCGCGCGTGGGTGATGGAGGCCAGAATGTACTGCGGGCGTTTCAGGTCCTGCCAGGTGAAGCGGACGATACGCACACCCGGATGCCAGCGCTGGAGGGCGTTCTGGCGATCCCGATCCCTGAGTAGCGCCTGAGGATGGCTGTGCGGGCCGTGTCCGTCGGCTTCACCGATGAGCCGGTGCTCCTCCCACCAGAAGTCGGCGATGCCGATCGTATGTCCGTTCCCGTCCCGAAAGCGGTGCTGCAGATCTGTGGGAGGCGCTCCTCCGTCAATGCAGATCAGGCGCACAAGGGTCTCCAAAGGACTTGCGGCTCGCCCATCGGCCATCGGCCACCAGCGACGAACCTGCACACATTCCTTGCGTCCTCGGTTGGCCAGTTCCAGTTCCTCTATGTCTTCCTCGAGGATGAGCCCCTGGTGCAACGGGGAGTCCATGAGGCAGACAGCGGTCTCTCGACCGACGAGAAGCAGTGTGTCGCGCAGGGTTCTGCCGGGACCGGTCAGGTGAATGCCCGCCGTTGTGGAGATCTCGTCCGGAGGTACCTGCCAGCTGTGCAGGGTGATGCGGGGTGGTGGCGCTGGGCTCCGAGCGCGGGAATGACCATGTGTATGCTTCGCCCGTCCCGACGCGGAAGGCTCTGCATTCCCCAGAGGCGAGGGCGGTCTCTCCACCGGCGAAGGCGTCCGGTCCGAGCGCCAGTTGGGCAGCCATGGCTGCTGAGCGATGGTGGTCTTCGGTATCGGAAGGGTCGGTCAACGTTCGAACGGAGTAGACGCCGGTGTGTGGATGTCCCCACTCGCCACTGCGAATGAGGCGGCGGACATCGCTCTTGGTGATTCCGGTCTGGTGGGCCTGTTGCCAGCTCAGCACTCCGTGCTGCTGGGCGGCGATGGCGAGCGCGGCGCTGGGCACGATGCGGGTACCGCGGACACCGGAAGGCTGAGGCTGAGCGGGAGGGGCGGGCTGTTGCCGGGCGGGGAGACCGGGCCGGTGCTGAGCGGGAAGGCCCCGGTGGGGTTCGGCAGGGTGCATGTCTTCAGCGTGCGGTGATTCCGCCGCTGAATCGAGGCCTTCGTGTCGGCCTGTGGATAACTCCGGGGCGTCGTTGGAACCCCGGGAACGCCGAAGGACCCCGATCCGTTGGATCGGGGCCCTTCTCGTGGGGTGAGTGACGGGACTTGAACCCGCGACATCTTGGATCACAACCAAGTGCTCTGCCAACTGAGCTACACCCACCACGTTCGCCTGGCCTCTCGGCCCTGCGTACGTATGTCATCCTAGCGGACTTCGAGGAGTGCTTCGATCAGTTTCCGGGGGCGGACTTCTTCAGGGCCGCGTCCCTCACGGCCATGCCGTTGCCGTCGGCGACGATGTCAGCGGCGATGGCGCGGGCCGTGCCGGAGCTGTAGCCGGGCTCGGGGGCGAAGGCGGCTGCGCGGAAATACCGCAGCTCACGGATGCTTTCCGTGATGTCGGCGAGGGCGCGGTGGCCGCCATCCTTCTCCGGGCTCGCGTAGTAGACACGCGGCTGCCAGCGGCGCAGGAGCTCCTTGATGGAGGAAACGTCCACCATCCGGTAGTGCAGGAACTCGTCGATGCGACTCATGTCACGTGCCAGGAAGGTGCGGTCCGTGGCGATGGAGTTGCCGCAGAGGGGCGCCTTGCGCGGTTCCTTCACGTACTGCTGGATGTGCTCGAGAACGCGGTCCTCGGCCTCCTCCAGGGTCACACCCTTGTCCAGCTCGTCCAGGAGCCCCGACGTGGTGTGCATGTCCCGGACGAAGTCGCCCATGCGGTCCAGAGCGTCCTGCGGAGGCTTGATCACGACGTCCACACCCTCGTCGAGGATGTTCAGGTCGCCGTCGGTGATCAGACAGGCAACTTCGACCAGTGCGTCGTTCTCGAAGTCGAGGCCCGTCATCTCGCAGTCGATCCACACCAATGAGTCATTCATACCGGTCAGCTTAGGCGTTGTGGGACCTGTCGGAGACGACGAGAGGGGCGGCGGGTCACGAAGACCCACCGCCCCTCGTCCACGTCGGGGATCCTCACCGCCGACGCCCTAGTCCCAGACGAACGGGTCGGATACGCCCGGGGGCTCACCGACGTCGAAGATCACGTACAGCCAGTCCCACACGTCCCAGAACTGGAGGTAGAGCAGAACCCCGAGGATGACCAGCAGGATCAGGAAGAACACGAGGCAGCCACAACCGCCGCGCTTCTTCTTCTGCGGCTGCTGGGGCGGCTGCTGACCGTACGGGCTGCCCTGACCACCCGGGGGCGGACCGCCGTGCGGGCCTCCGGGGGGACCTCCGTGCGGGCCGCCCTGGGGGCCCCAACCGGGGCCTCCGGGGGGACCTCCGTGCGGGCCGCCCGGGGGCGGACCACTGGGAGGCGGACCACCGGGCGGGCCTCCGTGGGGGCCACCCGGGGGAGGACCTCCAGGGGGACCACCGTGCGGGCCGCCAGGGGGCGGTCCTCCGGGCGGACCTCCGTGGGGACCGCCGGGAGGGCCGCCCATCGGCGGTTGGCCGG